>CAIRDL010000257.1 GCA_903877345.1 uncultured Oscillochloris sp.
CGCATCCTGGAAATCGGTGCCGGAACCGGCGGTGCTACAGCCGGAGTGTTGCCGCTGCTCCCCGCCAACCAAACCGAGTACCTCTTTACCGACATCGGCCCAACGTTTTTGAGTAAGGCTCAGGCACGCTTTGGTGCCTATCCCTTTGTTCGCTATCAGACCCTCGATATTGAGCAAGCTCCGTCAGCGCAGGGCTTTGGACGCCACCAAGCGGATCTGGTGCTTGCAGCCAACGTCCTCCATGCCACCCGCGACCTCCCCACAACCCTGGCCCATGTGCGGCAACTGCTCCAGCCTGGCGGGCAACTCCTTTTGTTGGAGGTCACGAAGCGGAGCCGTTGGGTCGATCTCACCTTTGGCATGACCGATGGCTGGTGGCGCTTTGCCGATCAGCGGCAAAACCACCCGCTGCTCACGACGGATCAGTGGACGGATCTGCTGCACGCGCATGGCTTCCCGCAGGTGGCAATTGTTGAGCAGGACGGCCATGCGCTGATGATCGCGCAGGCAGATAGTACGTTTGTCGCAACACCCGCACCTGAACTGACCGGAACTTGGTTAATCTTTGCCGATAGCCAAGGGCTTGGGGCGGCAATCGCAACCCGCCTCCGGCAACAGGGCGATCAAGCGATCCTGATCGCTGCCGGTGGGCGGTATGAGCAGCATGAGGATGCCACCCACATCCAGATCCGGCCCGACTGTGCTGCGGATTACCAGCGCGTCCTTGCGGCCTTCCCCACAGCCCACGGCATCGTCCACCTCTGGAGCTTGGATACGCCGGAGCCGCAGGCCGGGGCGGATCTCGTCGCGGCGCTGGAACGGAGTTGCGGCACGCTCTTGCATCTGGTGCAGGCGTTGTTACAGGCGCATCGTGAGCCGACGGGTCTCTGGTGTGTGACTCAGGAGGCCCAGGCGGTCATCGCGACCGATACCATCCGGGGAGTTGCCCAGGCGAGTCTGTGGGGTATGGGCCGCGTCATTGACCAGGAGCATCCCGAGTTGAACTGTGTGCGGGTTGACCTCGGCACTGCTGAGGCAACCGACGTGCTGGCGACGCAGCTTTGCGCGGAGTTCAACGCCATGCCGACCCAGACCCGGCGCGAGACGCATATCGCCCTGCGGAACGGCACCCGCTACCTCGCCCGCCTGAACCGTTACACGCCACAAACCGCCGACGCGATCGCCTGCGAGCCTGCGGCGACCTACCTGATTACGGGCGGCCTGGGTGGCTTGGGCCTAGCGACTGCGGCGTGGCTGGTCAAGCAAGGTGCGCGCCATCTGGTGCTTGCCGGGCGCAGCCAACCCGGTGCCGAAGCCCAAACCCAGGTGGCGGCCTTAGTTGCCCAAGGCGTCACCGTGACCGTCGCGCAGTGCGATGTCACGAAGCGGGCCGACCTCCAACGGCTGTTCGGTCAGTTTGATGCACGCTACCCATTGCGTGGCATTGTCCACGCGGTAGGTGTTCTCGATGATGGCACACTGCTCCACCAAAGCTGGGAGCGCTTCGCTGGTGTGCTGGCCCCCAAGATCCAGGGCGCTTGGCACTTACACGAGCTGAGCAGGGATCACCCGCTCGACTTCTTTGTGCTCTTCTCTGCCGCAGCCGGGCTGTTGGGCACTCGTGGACAGGCCAACCACGCCGCCGCCAACACCTTCCTGGATGCCTTCGCTTCTTTCCGGCATGCCCAAGGTTTACCGGCCTTGGCGCTCGACTGGGGTGCATGGGCCGACATCGGTGCTGCATCTGCGCTGATGCGACAGTCGCAGGCGGAGTTGGTTGTACGCGGCCTCGGCACGATGCCACCCAGCCAGAGCATCGCCGCGCTGGCCGGGCTGTTGGGGCAGGCGACGGCGCAGGTCGGAGTCATGGCAATCAACTGGCACACCTTTCTGCAAGCAGATGTAGCGCAGCAGTCCTTCTTCACCGCGTTTCTGGCCCAGACGACGAAGGCTAGGCAGACGCCCTTAGACGCAACCGTGCCTCAGGTGACGATCCTGCGGCAATTAGAAGCGGCTGCCCCGGCTGAGTGCGCCGCCCTGTTGAGCACATGGCTGCAACAGGTGGTGGCGCGTATGTTGCAGCTCCCCGATCTGCCCCATCCCCAGACTGGTTTCAGCGAGCTGGGGATGGACTCGTTAATGACGATTGAATTGCGGCGACGGCTTGAAAAGGAACTCCAGGTTGCCTTGCCATCCACGCTAGCCTTTGAGTATCCAACGCTTGAACTGCTCGGCCAGCACCTCCTGCGGGATGTCTTGAGCGTGGCGGAACACCCCGTGGATGGGCCACCGGCGCGGCAGAACAGCGGCGGTGAGCAGGATTTGGCCGAGATGGACACGCTCTCGGATGATGCTTTGAACAGACTCCTGGCCCAGGAGTTGGCGCTGCTTGACAAAGTGGATGGAACAAATTGACAGCCTCTACGGACTCGCCAAACGAAATGCGTGCCAAGCTCGTCAAAGCGCTCCAAGCCCTGCAAAAAACTCGTCAAAAGCTCGAAGCGTTGGAAGCAGCCCGCAGTGAACCCATTGCCGTGATTGGGATGGCCTGTCGCTTCCCTGGGGCCGACAGCCCGGAAGCCTTCTGGGAACTGCTCGCCCACGGCAGGGACATGGTGCAAGCGATTCCGGCTGACCGCTGGCAGAACGAGGTCTACTACAACCCTGTCCCCGGTACCCCCGGCACCTCCTATGTACGCGAGGCCGCCTTTCTCGCGCAGAAGATTGACGAGTTCGACCCGCAGTTCTTCGGCATCTCGCCCCGTGAGGCCATGCACATGGATCCGCAGCACCGGCTGCTGTTGGAGGTAAGTTGGGAGGCGTTGGAACGGGCCGGGCAGGCACCGGCCTCGCTGCGGAATAGCCGCACGGGTGTGTTTATCGGCGTGACCCCCAGTGAGTATGTCACCCTGTTCGATGAGCAGGTGCGCGCCGATCCTTACGCCACCACCGGCAACGTGGCGATCTTCGCGTCGGGTCGGCTTTCCTATGTGCTGGGGCTGCAGGGGCCGAATCTGGTGATTGACACCGCTTGTTCCGCCTCCCTGATTGGCGTCCACCTAGCTTGTGAGAGCCTACGCAACCGGAGTAGCGACTTGGCACTAGCCGGTGGTTCGCATCTGATGCTGGCACCGCAGGGCCATATCACCCAATCCCAGATGCATGCGCTGGCCCCCGATGGTCGCTGTAAGACCTTTGACGCGGCCGCCAACGGCTACGGACGCGGTGAAGGCTGCGGCATCGTCGTGCTCAAACGGCTTTCCGATGCGCTCGCCGACCGCGATACGATCCTGGCCCTCATCCGGGGCAGCGCGACCAATCACGATGGCCCCAGCAGCGGCCTGACCGTCCCCAGCGTGACGGCGCAGGCGGCGCTTATCCGCCAAACCTTAGCCCAGGCGAATGTCGTTGCCGACGCGATCAGCTATGTTGAAGCCCACGGTACCGGCACGGCCTTGGGTGATCCCATTGAGGTGCGCGCCCTTTCAATGGTCTTTGGCGAGCGAACGACCCCGTTGCTGGTTGGCGCGGTGAAGACCAATATCGGCCATCTGGAAGAGGCGGCGGGGATTGCCGGTCTCATGAAGGTGATCCTGGCAATGCAGCATGGGGCGATCCCGCCGCATTTGCATTTCCGTCACCCCAACCCGCATATTGATTGGGCGCAGGGTGCCATCCAGGTGCCGACCGAACTGACCCCCTGGACAGCTTCCAGGAAACTTGCCGGGGTGAGCTCCTTTGGTTTGGGCGGCTCCAACGCCCATGTTGTAGTCGAGGAAGCGCCGCCTCCAGCGGAAGAGGTGCCAGCGCTGGAACGCCCCTGGCACCTCTTTACCCTATCGGCCCGCAGCCAAGAGGCGCTTCAGGCGTTGGTGCGGCGCTATAGCGCGGCGCTGCAAGCCCAGCCGACATTGGCCCTGGGCGATCTCTGCTACACCGCTTCTACCGGGCGCAACCACTTCGCGCATCGCCTGAGTATGA
>CAIRDL010000258.1 GCA_903877345.1 uncultured Oscillochloris sp.
GGCGAAACGCTCAAGTACTGGTTTGTGATGCACGCCTTCCCGTTTACCGTCACCTTTCCTGTGTTGATGCTGATGACGGCGGTGGTTAATCTCTTCACGACTATTCCCTCGACGCCGGGGTATGTCGGCACCTTTGACGCACCTGGCATCGCCGTGCTGACTCAGTTTGAGGTGCCGCAGTCCTTTGCGACCGGCTACACGCTCGTGCTTCACGTTGCGCTCTGGCTGCCGATTACGCTGCTCGGAGCCTATTTTATGATGAAGCAGAGCATTGGGTGGGGCGATTTGGCCCGTGCGGCTGATTTGAAAACGGAGCAGGCCGACGCGCCGCCCGAAGCCGCGAGCGAACCCGACGAGGTTGCTAACGGAGTACCCTGGTGAAGATTGCGCTGGTTGGGGCTGGTCTGGCGGGAATGACCGCCGCACGGGACTTGGCCGCTGGCGGGCATAAGGTCACGCTCTACGAAGCCGCGCCGCTCGCCGGTGGTCTCGCTTCGGGCTTCCGCGATGAGCGTTGGGCTTGGCCCCTCGAACGCTTTTACCACCACATTTTCACCACCGACACCGCGATTCTCAAACTGGCGGAAGACTTGGGGTGCGCGGATAAGTTTTTCTTTCGCGGCCAACAGACGGCCCAGTGGTGGCAAGGGCGGGGCTACGACCTCAATGGCCCGCTCCAAGTTTTGCGCTTTGCGGCGCTGCCGCCGCTCGACCGGGTGCGCTTCGGCGCGCTTGCCTTTTATCTGAAGTATGTCACGGCGAATTGGCAACGGCTTGAGCGCACCACCGCCGCGACGTGGACATCCCGTTGGGCGGGCCGCAACGTCTATCAGGTGATCTGGCGTCCCTTGCTCGAAGGTAAGTTCGGCCCGCACGCCGATGAGGTGAATATGGCTTGGCTGTGGGCGCGGCTGAAGGCTCGCAGCTTTAAGCTGGGCTACTTCACCGGCGGCTTCCAAGCCTTTTGCAACACGCTGTTGGCCGCCATCAAGCAACAGGGCGTCGCTGTGCGCCTAAGCACCCCCGTCACAGCGATACGCCAAACCCGCAATGGGTGGGAGGTGATCACGCCGGGGTTGCCCGCCGAGCCATTTGATCAATTGCTTGTCACCGGGGCACCGAGCCTGTTGGCGCGCTTGGCTCCCCAGTTGCCTGGCCGCTACCTCGAACACCTGAATAAACTGCGTTCGATGGGCGCGGTCGTGCTCACCCTCGCGCTCACCCGCCCGCTGACCGGCGGCCTGTATTGGGTGAATATGCCTAAGGATCAGTTTCCCTATTTGGCTCTGGTTGAACATACGAATTTTATTGCGCCGAGCCACTACGGCGGCGACCATCTGGTCTATCTCGGCGACTACTTAGAGCCGGAGCACGAGTATTTTAAGTTGAGCCACGAAGCGTTGCTGGCGCGCTTCTTGCCCTCGCTGCAACTGGTCAACCCCGCCTTCGAGCGTAGTTGGGTGCGGGCCAGTTGGCTCCATCGTGAACGGTACGCGCAACCGATTGTGCCCATCGGCCACAGCCAGCACATCCCGGCGCTGCGAACGCCCTTGCCGGGACTTTACTGGGCCAGCATGAGCCAAGTCTACCCGTGGGATCGTGGGACAAACTTCGCCGTCGAGTTGGGCCAGCGCGTAGCGGCGCTGATGCTGGAGACGCCGCGCCCCGTTTGACCATAGCGATTCACGCTGCTATAATGCGCTTTCGACGTAGGAACAGTCGGCAAGCACGACTGTCATTGGCTTATCCGGGCCATCCGTGGCACCCAGAGGGTTTTCCACCGACGAACATAGATCGTCGGTCTGGTGGAGCGGTCGCCGCGCTCGTGGCGGGTGAAGCCCTGAAGACGAAGGAGTCAAGCCATTAGGGATCGGTTTCGCATCAATAATCGCATCCGCGCACGTGAAGTGCGCCTGATTGACGAGAGTGGCACCCAAGTCGGGATCATCGGAGTCCGTGAGGCGGTAGCGCTGGCTGAGGAGCGGGGCTTCGATCTGGTCGAGGTTGCGCCCAACGCCGTACCGCCTGTCTGTCGCCTGCTTGATTATGGCAAGTTCCGCTATGAACAGAGCCAGAAAGAGCGGGAGGCGCGCAAGCATCAGAAGCAGGCCGACCTCAAGCAGATCCGCCTGATGCCCAAGACCGCCGACCACGACATCACGGTCAAGGCTAATCAGGCCAAGCGTTTCATCTTGGCTGGCGACAAGGTGAAGTTCAACGTTCGCTTTCGCGGACGTGAGATGGCCCACCCCGACATCGGACGGAAGATGCTCGAGGAGATCGCCGAGCAATTGCGTGAGATTGCGACCGTTGAGCAGAAGCCCCTGATGGAGGGCCGTGTGCTCTCGCTGCTCCTTGCCCCCACGCCCAAAGTCTTGAAGGCGGCCCAACAAGCCCAGAAGGTGAAGACCGCCCAACTCAAGTCCCACGCGCCAACTGAGGCCGGTTCGGCTGGTACCTCGGCAGCATCCCCAGAGGATGCCGACCTCGATGATGAAGATCTCGACGACGAGGATCTCGATGATGAGGATCTCGACGACGACGATTTTGACGACGAGGACGACGAGGACGACGAGGACGACGAGGACGACGAGGACGAGGATAAGGCCGAGGACGAGGCAAAACCGTAAAGGATAGGTTTGTGGTATGCCAAAAATGAAGACCCACAAGGGTGCCAAACGCCGCTTCAAAGTCACCGGCAGCGGCAAAGTACTCCAACAGCAGGGCGTGCGCGGCAACAAGCTTAACCGCCCAGGCCGCTCCCAGCGCAAATGGGGGAAAGATCAGCCCACCTCGCGCACCAACCGCGAGCATCTCAAAGTCGCGCTGCCCTACGGTCTGAAGTAGCACGGCGCGTCGGAACTTTTTTTCGAGGTGACGGGTTTACTTTGGCTAAGCGCAACGGCGTGCCTCAGGGCCAGCAGTTGCCACCTGTCGCCTACGTTACGGGTGCAGCCCAGGGTCGTTTAGCCACCCCCTGGCCGACCCGTTTTCATTGGGAGGATAGCGAACATGGCTCGTGTCAAGCGTGGCGTGATGGCGCACAAGCGCCACAAGAAGCTTCTCGATCAGGCAAAAGGCTTTCGCGGTGCCCGCAGTCGTCACTACAAGGTGGCGCACGAAGCGGTGATGCACGCCTTGGCTTACGCCTACCGCGACCGTCGTCACCGCAAGCGTGACTTCCGCCGCCTCTGGATTTTGCGGATTAACGCGGCGGCGCGTATTCACGGTACTACCTACAGCCGCCTCATCGCTGGCCTCAAGCAGGCCAACATTAACCTCGACCGGAAGATCTTGGCAGATTTGGCGGTGCGGGATCTCAACGCTTTTGGCGAGATCGTCGCTGTAGCAATGAAGACCCAGTCCGCCCCGAAGAACGCTTAACAGCGCGTGATCGCCAGTCCGGCCAACCAGCACGTCAAAGCCCTGCGCTCGCTGCGCGACTCCGCTAAGGAGCGCCGTAGCGAGCGCATGCTTTTGCTCGAAGGGGTGCGCCTCGTCGCCCACGCCCTCGCCACCGGCGCAGCATTGCGTCTGGTGCTCTACGCCCCTGAACAGCTTGCTGCCACCCCCGAAGGAACCACACTGCTCGCCGCACTGACCGACCAACCCGGCTGTTTCGCAGCGACCCCGGCGGTCGTGGCGGCGGCGGCTGATACGCAACATCCGCAGGGCGTCGTTGCGGCCTGCGCTTGGCCCCAACTCGCGCCCCGGCCTGGTTTGCGTCTCGTCCTCGATGGCCTCCAAGACCCCGGCAATGTCGGGACGCTCCTTCGCTCCGCCGAGGCTGCGGGGGTTGGTTTGGCGCTGTGTGCGCCGGGCACCGCCGACCCCTACAGCCCCAAGGTGATGCGGGCCGCAATGGGGGCGCATTTCAGCCTGCCGTTGCTGGCTGCGCCCAGTTGGGATGCGCTTGGCCTTGAGTTGAGCGCCTGCCAATTGGTCTATGCGGCTGACGCAGAAGCCACGATGCCCTATTTCGCCGCCGACTGGCGTCAGCCGGTGGCGCTGATTATCGGTGGCGAGACCCGTGGCCTCAGTGCAGAGGGGCAAGCCCACGCCACGCATCGCCTCACGATTCCGATGGTCGGGCGCAGCGAGTCGCTTAACGCGGGCGTCGCAGGGAGTGTCATGCTCTTCGAGGCGTTGCGCCAACGAACGCGGGGCCGGACGTAGGGATTGCAGATTCTAAGGCATGTTTCAAGTCAGTTTGACAGTTTGCGGTGAACCGTCGGCGGAGGGCCGCATGGCCCCGAAGGGGTAGAGACGCAAGATATTGCGTCTCTACCCCCTGGGTTGTTCGGAGTGAAGGGCGTCTCGCCCTCACTCCCAGGCCACCCGATCTGAAACCTGAACCCTAACCCCTGAACCCTTATCCAAGGCGAAACACATGACTGTCATTGCTGATCTGGTGGCGCTTGAGCAAGAAGCCACCGCCACGCTAGAGGCGATAACCGACCTTGAGAGCCTCGCCGAGTGGAAGAGTCGCTTTATTGGGAAGTCCGGGGCGCTCACCCGGCTTAGTCGAGGGTTGGGAACGTTGCCTGTTGACCAGCGCCCCGACGTGGGTCGCCGGGTCAATGCGCTACGCGAACAGCTCGAAGCGGCCTTTGTCGTCACCGAGACGCACCTGAAGCGTACCGCCCAGACCGCCGAACTCACCGCCGAGCGCATTGATGTGACGTTGCCCGGACGCCCTCTCGCGCTGGGGTATGTTCACCTTACCAACCAAGTGCTTTTGCAGGTGCAGACGATTTTCGCCGAGATGGGCTTCCACGTCACGGAAAGCCCCGAAGTTGAACTGGACGCGTACAACTTCAGTCTGCTCAACTTCCCCGATGATCACCCGGCCCGCGACATGCAGGACACCTTTTACGTTGAGGTGCCGGATGGTACGCCGTCGGTGCTGTTGCGTACCCATACCTCGCCCGGCCAGATTCGCGTGATGCGCGAACGCGCCCCCGCGCCGCTCCGCATTCTGCTGCCTGGTAAGGTCTACCGGAACGAGCAGGTGACGGTGCGGAGCGAGATGATGTTTCACCAGTTTGAGTTCCTCGCGGTCGGGCGGAAGATCACGTTGGGCGACTTGAAGGGTACCCTGGCGTACTTCGCCGAGCGGATGTACGGCCCCGGTACGCAGGTGCGCCTGCGCCCCAGTTTCTTTCCCTTCACTGAACCGAGCGCCGAAATGGACGTGAGTTGCTTCCTTTGCGCTGGTCAGGGTTGCCGGGTCTGCAAACACTCCGGCTGGCTCGAAATCGGTGGCTGCGGAATGGTGCATCCCACGGTGCTGCGGAACGGCGGCTATGATCCCGAACACTTCAGCGGCTTTGCTGGCGGTTTCGGCCCCGAGCGTATCGCGATGCTCAAGTATGGGATTGACGACATTCGCGGGTTCTACAGCGGGGAACTGCGCTTCTTGGAGCAGTTTGGGTGAGGCGAGACTGTAGATTGCAGATTGTAGATTTACTGCAACAGGACGAGGTGCATTTGCAATCCACAGTCTGCAATCCGCCTAAAGCGACGCTACGCCAGCACACTTTCCGCCATTGCTCGGCGGCGGGCGATGATTTGCTGCAACGCCCGTCGCCGTTCGTGGAAGGCGGCTAACCGGACACCGTTGGCGCGGGTGTCCGCTGTCCGTTCCAGCGTGTGGATCTGCTGGTCGAGCAGGGCAAGCATCGCCTCCAGGTTGGCAAACACCGCCGCTGCCTGCCGCCCCAGTTGGGCGCGGAGTTGCCCCTGCTCGGTCTGGTTTGCGGCATCAAGCAGCGCACGGACGCCCAGAAAAACCCCGGTGCCAAGCAGTACCGCGACCCCAATCCCCGGCACCATCCCCAACCCCAGTCCGAGGGCGGCGAGTCCTGATGTAATTCCCGCCGCACTCAAGCCAAGCACCGAACCCGAAGCATAGACGGCGGCAAGCGGCACACCCACAGCGGCTAGGCCAGCCGCAGCGACCTTGGTGGCCTGTGCGGCGGCGTTGTCATTTTGCCCACGCAAGCGCACCGCCCGTAGATCCCGTGTGAAGCGCCAGATAGCGCGGTACTGTGCATCGTTGACTTGGAGTGCCACCTGCGCCGTGGTGAGCAGGGCGTCTTGCGCGGGGGCAAGCAGATCATTGGCCCAGGCAACCTCGACTAACTGGAGCAGCAGTGCGTAGCGGACGGGCGCTGGTGCGGTGCGAAAAGGCACCAGCATATCGGCCAAGTCGGGCGGCGTGACCACATAGGCGAGCACCGCTTGTCGCCCGACGGGTGTGAGTCCTTCGAGATCAACCAACTCAATCATCAGTTGGAGTTCGTCCTTGTCCAACGCGCCATCAGCGGCGGCGAGGGCGTAAAGTGCGCCCGCGTAGGCCACCCGCTGAGCCTCGGGCAGTACGGCGAAGTTGACGGGCGCTTCGGGCGCTTCCCCCGTCACCAGGTGCTGTACTTGGCCGACCGCCTCAGTTAGGCCGCGCCCAGCTTCCGTTGTCACCTCCTGGGCGACCTTGCCCGCCTCACGGGTAAGGCGCTCCGCCTCCTTGCGGGCCGCGTCTAGGGCTTGTTGCGTCTTGCCCAAGGTTTTCCCAAGTTCGCCCCAGAAGTCGCTCATGTGATCCTCCGTCAAAAAATGGTCGGTTTGCACAGTTCGTAGCGCAGGCTTCCAGCCTGCGAATCGGCGCTGAACGCGGCTAGAAGCCGCGTCTACACATCGCAGCGGCGGGTTCAACGTTACCATTGAACCCTACGACCGCACCACACGTTCCTTGCGGCTTTGCGGCTTTGCGGCTTTGCGTGAGATTGCTAACCTGTCAAGCTGGTTTGAACCACATCCTAACCGTGCTGCGCGGCGTCAGACTGGGCGATCTGGCTAAACAGCGCGTCCTCGATAAAGATCGCCGCAATTGGCAAGAGGGGCACCATTGCCAAATTGTAGACCTCGGCGACCGGCGGTTTAAGGCGCAGCACTTTCTGGCCGATGGCGATGATGGCGGGCAGTGCCGCCGGGATGATGCCCAACGTCAGGATGCGCGCCAGCCAGCGCTCGCGGGGCAACCGACCGAGCAGAGCTTGCCCCAAGGTCGTCAGGCCCAAGGTGTTGAAGAGCAGGCGCACATGTTCGCCGGTACTCTCGTTGCGTAGGCTCAAATACGGGATTTTCGGCCAGACTTGCTTGCTGTTGCCGTGAAGCAGTACCATGACGACGATATTGGTGCCTACAAAGCCAAACTTCCCAAGCAGCTTTCCCATCGGGCGCACTCCTGTCGCAGCACGGATCGTCCGTCGCGTTACACTAAGCTAGGATGCAAATAATCAAGTGGAACACCAGCGCAGCCCTGCCCAAACGGTCGGCGGTTGCAACGTGCGCGGGCTTTCCGCAAGATTGTACTATACTATGGTCGGCGATACGTTGCGAGTCAGAGTGCCCCGATACAGACCTTAACTACCCCGAATTGAGGTTCGTCAACCCATGAACCCGAACACCCTCATTTTTATTGCCGTCGGTAGCCTGCTGGCCCTAAGCGCCGTGGGTGCGGCGGTGTTCGCTTGGCGCACCGAGAGCAGCCTGCTGATGATGCGTGACGCGCCGACCCTCAGTATCGCCGCGCTGAACGAACGCCACCGCCGGGGTCTTCACGGTGCGTTCGTCTTCGGTCAGCCCGTGGCAGTGGTGGGTACCATCGAGTGCGCGACGCCCCTCCAGGCTCCCTATAGCGAAACCCCGTGTGTTGCCTATGCGTTCGCTGTCACCGAGGAGCATGAGCAACTTAGCGGGCAGCCCGGGACGCGGCAGAACCACGAGTTCGCGTTCGGTGGTCATGACGTGCAGCAGCAGCAAGTAGCGCGTTTTTACGTCCGCGACGCCAGTGGTCGGATCGCGGTTGATCCTGCTGGGGCCACGTTGGATCTGGTCGAAACGGTGGCCCGCTACGAGGAGTACACCGGCCTGTTGGGCCATAAGCGCGAGGTCTGGCGTGAGGAGCGCGTCTTGCCGTTGGGCAACCGGGTGTTTGTCCTCGGTTACTTGGGCAACGACACGGGTACGCCAATTATCGGGCGGCACCTCACCGACCCGACCCAGCGCTTCATCATTAGCCATCGCGACGAGCGCACCCTCGGCACCGGCGTGCGCCGTCGGGCTTATGCCTACTACTTCGGGGCAGTGCTTGGGGTCGCCGGGGCGGTGGCGGCCTTCGCCGCCGCTTTGGCGCGCTAGACTCGTTAACGAACGCGGTGAGGCGTCATGTCATTCTGAGCGAAGCGAAGAATCCCGACCGGGACCCTTCGCTTCGCTCAGGGTGACATGACCGCGTGACGTTTGCGGTAGTGCCTAAAAGCTAAAAGCCAACACTTCGCGAACAGCGGCAACGGCCTGGGGTATGTCCGTAGCACTGACGCCATAGTGCGTAACGGCCCGCATGATGCGCCCGCCTATACTGCCCATCAGGACGCCCCGCGCTTGCAGGTTCGCCAGAAAATCAGGCGGAGCAATGTGCGCCGCGACCAGTTCAAAGCGCACCAGATTGGTCTGGACGCGCTCTAGGTCTACCTGCAGGCCAGGGATGGACGCTAAACCCTCGGCGAGCAAGCGGGCGTTGGCGTGATCCTCGGCGAGGCGTTCGACCATCTCCGTCAGGGCGACAATCCCTGCGGCGGCGATCACTCCGGCTTGGCGCATCCCGCCGCCCACCAGCTTGCGCATCCGCCGCACCCGCGTCACAAACTCGTGTGATCCCGCCACCAGCGAACCAATGGGTGCCGCTAGACCTTTCGAGAGACAAACCTGCACGCTATCCGCATGCTGGGTCAGCGCCCGCACTTCAACCCCTAAAGCCACCGCTGCATTAAAAATACGTGCGCCGTCCATATGCAGCGGGATGCCAGCCTCGCGGGCAAGCGTGTGCGCGGCTTCAAGATAGGCAAGAGGCAGCACCGTGCCGCCACAGCGATTGTGCGTATTTTCAAGACAGAACACCCCCGCCGGGGCGTGGTGGATGTCGTTGTCGCTGACCAACGCCGCCCGCACTTGCTCCAACGAGAGCTGCCCCTCCGCATCGGTGGGCAGTGTCTGGTAGGGCATCCCGCCCAGGGCCGAGGCGCCGCCAGCTTCGTAGTAATAGATGTGACTCTCGTCGCCGCACACCACCCGTTGGCCGCGCTGACCGTGAGCCAACAGGGCCGTCAGGTTGCCCATCGTCCCGCTGACCACCAAGACGGCAGCCGCCTTGCCGACGATTGCCGCAGCCAGCGCCTCAAGCCGGTTGACGGTGGGATCTTCGCCATAAACATCGTCGCCCACCGCAGCGTGCGCCATCGCCTCCCGCATTGCCGGACTAGGGAGTGTAACGGTATCGCTGCGCAGATCAAGCCTGCCAAGCGGTAGCGGGGATTTGTGCTCGTTGTCCATTGTTCTTTCGCATCTAAAATAGCATAAGCTGGAGAAACACTGCGACCACCGCCGGGTCGAAGTGGCGACCGGACTGTGCGGCGATGTAGGCCCGCACGGCCTCAGGCGACCAAGCGGCGCGATACGGTCGGTCGGAGCGGAGGGCGTCCCACACATCTACGACGGCAAACATGCGTGCAGCGAGAGGAATTTGCGCGCCGACGAGACCCTGCGGGTAGCCGGTGCCGTCCCACTTTTCGTGGTGGCAGAAGGGAATATCAAGGGCTTGGCGCAAATAGGCAATCGGGGCAAGCAACTCGTGGCTATAGACCGGATGCAAGCGCATGATCGTCCACTCGGCATCGCTGAGCGGCCCAGGCTTGAGCAGGATCGCGTCGGGGATGCCCATCTTGCCAATATCGTGGAGCAGGGCACCGCGCCGGATATGGACGATCTCCTCTTCGTTGAGGCCCATCGCATAGGCAAGGCGCACAGTCAATGTGGTGACGCGCTGCGAATGGCCCTCAGTCTCTTTGTCGCGCAAATCGAGTGCCCGCGACCAACCTTCAAGCGTCGTGTCGTAGGCATGAGCCAAATCACTATGGCTGCGCTGGAGATGTTCAAACAACTCGGCGTTCGCCACCGCCACGGCGGCGCGTCCGGCGAGGGCGTCGAGATAGTCGAGCCACTCACGGTCGGGCAGCAACGGCGTGCGGTGGAAAAGTTCGAGCACGCCGAGGATCTGGCCTTGCGCTTCCAACGGCGTGGCGACATAGGCATGGAAATCCTCGCGGGCAATCAAGGTTGCGCTTAATTCTAACCCTAAGGGTTCGTCCACGTTGCCCACGACCAGCTGTTGGCGGGCCTGCACCACATGGTCGGCGCTACTCTCGCTGGCTTGATACTGTCCACCCGCGCCGTCGCGGCTCTGGAAACCGCAGCCAACCGCATAGGTGAGCGTCTGCGTGGAACCGTTGAGCAGCAGCACGGCGGCGGCATCCACGCCGAGTTGTTGCGTGGCCTGATCCAGCACCACACTCAGGCTGCGTTGCAGATCGAAGCTGGAGGTGATTGCTTGGTCAATGGTATGCAGCCCGGTGAGTCGCCGCAACCGTCGTTCAGTCTGCTCAAAAAGCGTCGCACGCTGGATGGCGCTCGCCGCCATATCGGCGATGCCAGCCAGCAAGCGCAAGCCGCCATCATCCACCGGGTAAGGGCAGGCAAGCCAGAGCACCCCGATCACCGTGTCGTGGGCGCGCAACGGGACGCAAGCCACTGCGCACTCGTCGTCCAATCCGAGACTCCCGACCATATCACCATCGGTCGGCACCTGCTCACTCCGGTACGCCCGCCCGCTTTCCATCACACAGCCCGTCATACCTGTGCTAAGCGGCTGACGGGTACTCGTGATCATGGCCCAACAGCCCACGCCTAGCTCGCAGATGACTTCGTTGGTACGCGGATCGCGGAGCAACAGGGCCGCGCCTAGTGCATGAAGGAGCACGAGGGTTTGCCCAAGGAGGGTTGGCAGCATTTCGGCCCGCGTGCGCGCCGTGCGGAGGGCGGCAGTCATCACGAGGAGGGCTTCACGCTCACGTTCCCGTTCGACTCGGGCCGACACATCCTGCTTGATCGCCACAAAATGGGTCACGACCTCGCCGCTAAGCACCGGGGTGATCGTCTGCTCCTCGTGGTAAAGCGAACCGTCCTTGCGCCGATTGAGCAACTCACCCGCCCAGACCCGCCCGGCGAGGATGGTTTCCCAGAGATACTGGTAATAGCGCAGATCCTGGCGTCCCGAACGCAACAGGCGCGTGTTTTGGCCCACGGCTTCTTGGGCGCTATAGCCGGTCAGCCGGGTAAAGGCTGAGTTTACCCACTCGATGGTGCCCATCGGGCTAGCGATGACCACTGCGTTGGCGACGGCGTCAATCGCGGTACTCAGCAAGCGGAGGCGGGATTCGGCGGTGACATACGTGGTAACATCGCGGATCGAACCCTCGATCACCTGCACCTGGCCCTGGTTGTCGAAACTGAAGCGCTGCGCTTGCTCGACCCAAAGCACCCGCCCATCGCGGTGCTGCCAACGGATCAAGCCCTGCGCGCTCTTCCCGTTCATCGGGGAGGCCGCCAGCCGTGCCCGATCATCAGGGTGGACAAGCTTAAACCAGAGGTCGGGGTCAGCGTAGAAGGCCGCCTGTGGGTAGCCAGTGATCGGGAGACATGCCGGACTGATATACGCAAAACCGCGCACAGGGCGTAGGTGCAGGCGAAAGATTATGTCGCGGCTATAGCCTGCCAGGAGGTGGACGAGGTCTTCGGTATCCGTAGGAACCAGACCAATGAGGGGTGATACGTCCATGAAAGACGATCCTGGCACTCACTCTTCGATCCAAGACAAAGGGTGCAGCCTTACCGCAACAGGAAGCGGTCAAGCTGGATTAGCCATTTCTGAGCCATGACTAAGGGGCCAAGGACTGTTAGGAGGGGAGACTCCTGATAGTCTTTAGCGGTCTGTTTACGCTTATGGTACAACGCTTCCCTGTTGCGGAAGTATAACACACCGCCATGCCGCTAGCCTCATCAGGGGTGAAGCAAAGTCGGGAGAAACCTTCTGGGAGCGCGGGCATCCCTGCACCTTGTCTTATACTATAGCAATCCTACACAGGTTATGAAAAGGAGTCGAGCCTTTAGGCGGCCCTATCCGGCTGAAGCCTTGACTCCACGCAACACCCCCAATAGGATTGCTATAA
>CAIRDL010000259.1 GCA_903877345.1 uncultured Oscillochloris sp.
ACAAGGTTCGTGGGTGCTTTACAGTTTGAGCACGCGCAAGGCGTTCTGCTGCACTTGACCTGAAACCTGAAACCTGGTACCTGAAACCTTGTCTAGAGGTGCAAGCTGTTGCGTCTCTACCTGAACAACAGCCCGATTAAGCCCCAAAGCGCTACCCCAGCCCCGGCAACCATCAGCGTTGCAAGGTAGGCCATCACCCGCCATGGGTCGCCGAGCAGACAGTCTGACTTGCTCAGACCCGCCTGCCAGGCTCGCCAGTATTTGCGGAGCGCCAACCCGGCGAAAAAAGCCACCGCTAACGGCGGGGAGACCAGCCAAGCGATTAGGCTCACCGTCGCGTAGATACAGTAGGGCAGCGGATCTTTCACCGCCGCACGCCCTGGAGGCGCTTCTTGGGCCGCCCGCGCTTCTTGGGCCGCCCGCGCCGCCCGTGCCGCCTCATCAGGATCATAGGTGCTCATGACGCTTCCTCTTTCATAGGCAGCGCGGCCTGCGCTGCAAGTTTTTGCCGTGCGAGAGTCGGCCACGCCTGTGCGGCGCAAAACGGCACACCCTGGTGCGCCGCGTCCTTGCCCTGCGTGCCGACATGGGTACAACACTGAAGCAGCCGCTCCTCCAACATGGTGTGCATGTCCATGAAAGGTTTGACCGTGATGCGCTTGACCCGGCGGGCCAACAGGTCGCGCAGTTGGTCTTGCCGCCCAAGTACCGCACTGCCCGCTAAGTGCAACAATGTGCTGAGGCCCAAGTCGCAACTCGCACAGACGTTACGGAACAGTTCGCCCACCTGCGGGTGACTCAGGCTGCTCTGCTCGCTTAATAGGCCCAACAGCGACTCCTTCACGAGGCTGCGCAGGTGCGCCGAGAGTTCCGGGTCTACGATGCGGTTGCTCACCAAGTCGAGGTGCGTTTTGAGTTGCTCGTGGCCGATGATCGCCGTTAGGGATTTCCACTCGCCTTTGTCAGTTAAAAGCATGTAGCCCACCGAACAACAGTGCGGGTGCGAACAGGGCAGCGCTGTCAGGTCGCGCCACGTCACGAGGTTGTTGGTTTGCGGACCGAGCCGCGCCAAGGTGCCTGTGTGGGTCAGGCGGGCGTTCGGGTCGAGCGGGGTGCTGCGCCCGCTGCCAAACTGGGGCTGGATGCTCACCCCGCCGACGAATGGGGTTGCCAGCGCGTGTTGGATTACCGCCCCGATTTCGTCGTCATTCACCCCGAGTGCCGCTGTCATCGTCAGGGTCGTGAAGATGCCCGCCGCACTCAGCCGTTGGATCGCCTGTTGCTTCACTTGGCGCAGGTCGGCCCCGCGATGGTGGCGGTGCGTCGCCAATTTGAACCCGTCAAACTGAAGATACACCTCAATGCGCTTGCGGTGGCGCTGCAAATAGTCCAACAGCCGGTCGTCTTGGGCCAGCGCAAGGCCGTTGGTGTTGAGCAGAATCCGCACCACGGGCCGCGCCAGTACGGCGTCGAGCAGCGTGTACAGTTCCGGGTGCAGCGTCGGCTCGCCGCCCGAAAGCATCAGCACATCAATGCGCCCGTTCTCGCGGGCGATGCGCGTATCGAGATTCGCCAGCACCGTCGCCACCGGCACGCTTCCGTGCAAGGCGGGAGTACTCGCCGTGAAGCAATTGGGGCAACTGAGGTTACAGCCTTGCTCAATATCTTCAAGCAGAATGCAGGTGTGCTGGGTCTGCATTTCACCCAAGCCGTGCAAATAGGCCATTGGCAGCGGGGCGAAGTTGCCGTAGCGGTCAGGCGTGTGGCGTTTCGTCGGGGCCGTCCACTGCTCAAGGTACGCCAGAATTTCCGCCGATTCGTCGTAGAGCGTGCGTACCAGACCGTGGTCGGGACAGCCGCGCACCAGCCAAACGGTGCCATCGGCCTCCGCCGTGAGGTAGCCACCCAGCCGTTGCACCTCGGCCAAGGGGCGGTCAGGGCGCTCGTGGTGACAATGGGGGCAAAATGCGCTCACGTAGCGCAACACCCGATCCCCGCGCAACGGCATCCCAATAGTCATAGAAAAAACCCTTCACCAACGGATCACGATCAGGCATGTGCCGCCGAGAACCACGAGAAACACGAGTGCGATCACTATTGTAAAAGCAATGACTTTCAGTACGCCCCGCCCCGTATGCACGACGCGGGACTCGTCGGCCTGCTCGCCGCGACGCAGGCGCGCTCCGCTGGCGGGGTCGCGGTTTGCGGCCTTGAGCATCAGGGCGACCGCGACGACCAGCCCGCCACCGAGCAGTCCAATAAACAGCAGCACAAAGAGGTTCATGCCACCCCTCGCTCCTTAACCGGCGCGGGCGGTGTTGGCAGGTGGTAGACGCCGCGCCGCCATTGGCGCACGAAGTAAAGCAGCAGCAGCAGCGTACTGGGGATGAGGAAGAGTTGTGAGCGGGTTAGTCCTTCCCAGACCACCTGGTTGCCGCGTACATACTCGACTGCAAAGCGGAAGAGCGCGTAAGCTAGGAGGTAGATCTTGAACAGTTCGCCTTTGACGAAAATGCGGGGCCGCAGCCACCACCAAAGTAGTGCGAACATGGCTAATTGGAATAGAATTTCGTAGAGAAATGACGGGTGAAGCCGCACCCCTGGTACGCAGTACGGACAGTTGGGGATGCGTGCCGCCCATTCGGCGCTGAGGGTGACGCCCCACGGGAGCGTGGTTGGTGTGCCGAGTTGTTCAGTGAGCAGGCAGCCGACCCGCCCGATAGCCATGCCCAAGGCCACTGCAGGCGCGAACAGGTCGCCGGTACGCTCACGATAGCCGAAGATACGCTTGAACAGCAGCGCGCCCACGTAGGCTCCCGCCAAGCCACCCAAGATGCTCTTCCCGCCATCAATAATCATGCCGAGCAGCGTCGGGTCGGGGGTTGCCTCAACATACATCCAGAGCGTGCTGAGCTTCGCGCCCACCGCGCCGCCGAAGAGCGTCCCGGCGATGACGCCGACCAAGCGTTCGTCGAGCATCCGGCGGCGCTGGGCCTCGTAGACAAAGACGAAGCACGCTGCCAACACCCCGGCGAGGACAAAAAAGCCGTGGCTCGGCACTGGCCAAGGCCCGATTTGGAAGAGGTAAGGCAGCATCAGGGCTAATTTCCGCTGAGAAGCACCAAGCAGATCCCGAAGAAGAGCACGCCCAAAATGACTGGGAAGATCAGACTAAAGATGCCGCCCCAGATCAAGGCCCGCCCAAGTCGGTCGCGTGGCCCATTGGTGAGCCGCGCCCCAATCACGATTTCGCCTACGAAGTAGAGAGGCCAGAGGCCCACGATGACCCAACCCAAGATCGGGATGAAGGCGAAAGACGGGAGCAGCGAGGCGAGCGCGAAGAGGAGCGATTGAAGCACACCGATCACCACAAAATTCGCGAGCATCACCAACAGGCCAAAGGGCCAGGCGAGCGGTTTGCGAGGCGTGTTTGCCTCGACCCGTCTGACGGCCTCGTCCACCAGTTCTGGTGCATGCCCCGCCGCAAGCAGTTCCGCACGCAGAGCTGCAAGGTTGACCTGTGCGCGGTGCGCCTCCAAATACTCAAGCAGCGGTTGAAGTTCTGCGTCGGAGGCTGCGGTCTCAGGTTCCATGCACGTCTGCCCTCCCGAAGATTGTTCGGTTCCTATAGCTGCGGGGTTTAGCTAAAGGATACCACCAATGGGCGTTTAAGCCGTATTACGACGCATTTGGTTGCGATTCTCACCTTGACAGCGAACAATTCTAGCCGTACATTCTACGCTTATGCACGAGTTGTTAATCGCCACCCGCAACCAAGGGAAGTTGCGCGAGTTTACCGCCATCTTCGCGGGCCTCGACGTCACGCTCCGCACGCTTGATGATCTCGGTATCGCTGACGAAATTGCCGAGACAGGCACGACCTTCGCCGCCAATGCGATCTTGAAGGCCGAAGGTTATCTGGCCCTAAGCGGCCTGCCCACCCTGGCTGACGACAGCGGCCTTGAGGTAGCGGCGCTCAATGGTGCCCCCGGTGTCTATTCGGCGCGCTACGGCGGCGTGACGGGCGAGGCCCAGTTGCACTATTTGCTCGATCAGCTCAAGGATGTGCCTTGGCACGCCCGGCTCGCTCGCTTTGTCTGCGTGATCGCGCTGGCCCGTCCCGGCCATCCCACCGCGTTGGCTGAAGGGAC
>CAIRDL010000260.1 GCA_903877345.1 uncultured Oscillochloris sp.
CTCGAACGTTCTCGAAAGAGGACAAGGGATGGGGCGGCATCCCTTTGAAGCCCAAGCGTTTACGCTTGGGAGCCGTCACCGAAGCCCCTCAGCGACCTTCAGGGCTTCGTCGCCCGTCAAGGTGCCAGCGACCACATAGCGCACCTCGCCCGCCTGCCAACGGAGGAAGCTCCCCTGATTGGCGCTGCCGGTGATCAGGGTGGCGGGATTGCCACTGACCAACACCTCTGTCGCCTGACTGTCAGCGGGAGGCACGCGGTCACCACCGACATCCGCATTGCTTTGCACCACACTGAGGCTGCCGCCTGTGCCGCTGTAGTTGAGAATGACCGTGGTGGTGCCGATCAAACGCACCTCAACCAAGGCTAGTTCGGCAGGCAAGTAGGTCGGCTCACGCAGGGTAAAGGTGACGGCGGTACGAGCCTCAGCGAGGCTGGCAACCTGCGGCGCTTGCCGTTGAGCCATGAGTTCCGCCGCCTGCACGATTTGGACACCAGCGGGCGGGGTGAAGGTGAAGCGCGTGGCGTCAACGGCCTGATTCGTCTCAAAACGCTGCACTTCCACTGTGCCACGGCCCAAATCACCGGCGTCAAGGGTCAGTTTGAGCGGTAGCGCCTGTTCGGTGTCCACCCACAGCGTCCCCTCAATCAGCCGGTCAAGCTGCAACTGCGTGTTAGTCGCCGCTTTGGGCGTCACTTTGACCTTCCAAGTCGCCTTGCCTGCCACCTGCTCAGGCCCAAGAACGACGAGGTTCACTGCGTCGAGACCCTGGGCGATCACAGCGGTGAGCAGCGTAGCCGTACCTGCGGAAGTTGCGGCGGTGGCCTCCTTCAACTTCGCGGCCTCGCCCGTAACGACCGTATTTTTAGCTTGGTTGTAAAGCCAGAAGGTCGTGCCGTCGTTAACGACGACCATGCCCACGAGATCTGGCTCAGTGGACGAGCGCACCTCAACGCGCATCCGCGTGATGGGCTTGCCAGATGGGTCGTTCGTGCCGGTCTGCTCCGTCCAGCCCTCAGCCACGATTTGGCTCGTGCGCTCAGGTGAAGTAAAGTCAATGGCAACCGTGGCGTGGGCGCTCTGCGTAGCGGCACGGGCCTGCTCCATCTTGGACACAATCTCCTCAGCCGTGGGCAGCGTCGGGCCACAGGCGGCGAGGGCCAGCGTACTGATCAGCGCAATAAGCAGTAAGGTTAAGCGGCGCATTGTTGTTCTCCTGTTCGTTCCTTGCCCCTGAGTTGTACCATGTCGCGCCCCCCGAAGCTATAGCAATCAGCATACACATTCCTTGTGACCTTGCGGCTTTACGGCAGACCGCTAGACGGTAAAGCTGGATTGAACTCTTGCCACGCACGCCCTCGCTTCGCGGCAATCTTTCGCAGGAGTTACCACGAGGCGCTATACTGCCTGTAAAATAGGGATTGAGCTTACATTAGAGTGGCGTGCCCAGCCTTGACGCCGCCACGGGCAACGGCGTCCTTGGCCTGCTGGGTACACCATTGCCGTGTGAAAGGAACCTTCCGTGGAACCTACGAAGACCTACGTCCGTGATTGGATGACCCAAGCGCCAACGACCGTTCGCCCCGAGACTTCAGCGGTCGAAGCCTACGAGCAGATGCGTAGCCGCAAGATTCACCGGATGCCGGTGGTTGATGCCACGGGTCGGCTGGTGGGCATTGTAACGAGTAGCGATATTGAGGGAGCCGTCTCGTTCCGTCACACCGAAGCGGGCTGGCACGAGGGTCGTTTCGCGCTCGCCGGTACGACCGTCGTCGAAGTCATGACGCGGGAGCCGCTGACAGTAACGCCGACCACTTCGATGCACGAGACGGCCAGCCTTCTGCTTAGCAATCACCTCAGCGGCCTGCCTGTGGTCGAGGAGGACAAACTCGTCGGGATCATCACCGAGACGGATGTGTTCCGGCTTGTGGTGGCGCTGTGTGCCGCGTAGGGCTGCGGCAGTTTTTAAGGAAGCATCTGCGATGCGTGAGCGGGCGGCACCACGTCCGCTCACGCATCGGCTGAAGAAGCGCACGTTTCCTGAGCGAGAAGGGGCATCGCTGTGACTTCGCTCCCGCCACATATCTTGGTTGTTGATGATGCGGTCACGAATCGGCTTGTTTTGAAGCGTATGCTCGAGGCCCAGGGCCATCGGGTGAGTACGGCGAATGATGGGGCCGCCGCCCTCAAGCTGATCGAGGCCCAACCGTTCGACCTCGTCTTACTCGATGTGATGATGCCCGTGATGGACGGCTTCGAGGTGCTGGCGATCCTCCGCGAGCGCCCGGACTGGCACAAGCTGCCCGTGGTGGTCATCTCGGCGCTCAACGATACCACCAGCGTCGTCCGCTGTGTCTCGCTTGGGGCGACCGATTATCTGTTCAAGCCGGTCAACCAGACCTTACTGAAGGCCCGCGTGGAAGCGTCGCTCGTGCGTAAACGGGCGCAAGACGCCGAATACGCCACGCTGCTCGCCCTTGAGGCGGCGCAACGGGCGAAGAATGAGTATGTCTCGCTGATTTCACACGAACTGAATACGCCGATTACGGCGATTCGGGGCTACACGGATCTTTTGCTCAAACATTTGCGCCCCCAACTGACGCCCCCGCAGGTGCAAAGCCTCGAAGCCATTAGCGCCCTCTCAAAACTGATGGGCGAACTGTTGCACGACCTAAGTGATCTCTCGCGCATTGAGGCCGGGTTTCTTCAGCTTGAACCGAGCATCGTTTTCCTCACCACGGTGGTTGAAACCGCTCGCTTGGCGGTGCAGAGCCTCATCGCCACCAAGGGCCAGCACTTTGCGGTCACGCTTGAGCCGGAGTTGCCGCCGCTCTGGGCGGATCGGGTGCGGGTGGTGCAACTGCTGACCAACCTGCTCAGTAACGCGAGCAAGTACACGCCGCCGGGGGGCAAAATCACGATTGGGGCGCGTCAGCTTAATGCGGCAACGGTTGAGGTGTCGGTCAGTGACACGGGGATTGGGATTCACGCCGAGGATCAGCCGCGTATCTTCGAGCGGTTCTTTCGGGCGAATAACCCACTAGCACGGAGTGAGCGCGGCACGGGACTCGGCTTGCATATTGCGCGCCTGCTCGTTGAGGCCCACGGCGGCAAGATCACCTTCACCAGCCAGCTTGGGGTGGGAACCACATTCACGTTCACGCTCCCCTTAGAGCAGCGCGACGTTGCCCGCCCGCAACCAGGGCCACACGCGGCGCTTGTCCGAGATGACTGAGGTTTGCCCATGGCCGTCAGGGTTTCAGCCGCCTTCTACACACTGCCCTTGATCATTGCGGCAATGGTCGCCGCCGGCATTGCTGCGTGGGCACTCTACTACCGCACGCGTGGTGCCTACAGCTTCGCCGCAATGATGGGTGCCATCAGTTGGTGGCTCTGCGCGTACACGCTCGAACTGACCAGCAGCCAACTCGCCGACGCGGTGATCTGGGGGAAACTTGAGTATCTCTCCATCACCACCCTTCCACCCCTGTGGCTGCTCTTTGCGCTCCAGTACAGTGGCTACGAACGCCCCCTCGGCCTTCCCGCCCGCCTTGGTCTGACCGTCATCCCGACTTTAACCTTGCTGTTGGTTGGCACCACCGAGTTGCACCATTTAGTTTGGACACGGATGACCCTGGGTTCCAACGGCGCAGTGCAGATGCTGGTCATTGACCACGGGCCGTGGTTCTGGGTGCATACGCTGTTCTCCTACGGGCTGATTTTGGCCGGGTGCAGCCTTTTGGTGCGAACTGCCTGGCGGAGCGTGGCGCTCTATCGGGCGCAAGCCGTAGTCTTGATGGTTGGCGCCTTGACGCCCGTGGTCGGCAACCTCATCTATCTTTTCAACCTTGGCCCGCTCCAGAATCTTGACCTGACCCCGTTCCTCTTCACGGTCACGGGGGTTTGTCTGGCCTGGGGCATTTACCGCACGCAACTGCTCGCCGTAGTCCCAGTCGCTCGCAACCAAGTGATTGAGCATATGGGCGACGGGGTGATTGTGCTTGACACCCGTGGCTATGTCGCCGACCTCAACCCGGCGGGGCGGCGGCTACTTGGGGTACGGGCGCTGGTTGGCCGACCTTTTGGCGGCCTCAATGGCAGTACCGGGCCAACCCCAGATTTCTCCAACGCCACGCAGTCAGTTCCTACCACCACAGAGGCGACCATCAAGCTTGATGGCGAGGAACTGACGCTGTTGGTGCGCGCTACGCCATTGCGCGACCGCCGCGACCGGCCCGTCGGCCAAGTGATTGTGCTGCACGATATTACCGAGCGCAAGCGTTACGAGCGCGAACTGCACGAACAGCGTGAACTCCAGCGGGCACTTGCCGAACGTGCCGAGGCCGGGAGTCGGGCGAAGAGCGCGTTTATCGCCACCATGAGCCACGAACTGCGCACGCCACTCGCGGCGATCATTGGCTACAGCGACCTAGTGGCAAGCGAACTGTCCGCGCTTGGGCATGCTGATTTGGTTGCGGACATCGAGCAGGTGAGCACGGCAGGCTGGCACTTGTTGGCGCTCGTTGATCAAGTGTTGAGTCTGACCCAAATTGAGGCCGGACAACTCCAGTTAAACATCGAGTCCGTCACCATCGTGGATCTGCTCACCCGCGCTTTCACCGCTGCGCAGCCGCTCGCCCTGCCGGGCCAGAATCAACTCATCAGCGCATGGGACGA
Organism: uncultured Oscillochloris sp.; assembly: GCA_903877345.1. GTDB lineage: Bacteria > Chloroflexota > Chloroflexia > Chloroflexales > Chloroflexaceae > CAIWXH01. Next base: position 4,678 of record CAIRDL010000260.1, read on the forward strand.
CCACTTGGGGATGATCGAGACCGATCCGGCGCGGTTGTTGGAAATTCTCCAGCACCTACTCTCGAACGCCTGCAAATTCACGCATGGCGGGCAGGTGGTCCTGAGCGCCCATCGAGAACCGACCGGCGCGGTTGCTCCTCATGGGGAACAACTCGTCGTGCAGGTGCGCGACACCGGAATTGGCATTGCCGCCGTGCAGATCGCCCAGATCTTCGACCAGTTCACGCAGGCTGACAGTTCGAGCAGCCGCCGCTACGGAGGGATGGGGCTGGGGTTGGCCTTAGCCCGTGGGCTGTGCGAATTGATTGGCGGGGTGATCAGCGTGCAAAGCACCCTGGATAAGGGAAGCACCTTCACTGTTCGGATCCCCCTTCAAGTCGCCCCCGTCGTCACATTGCGCTCCGATCTGCACAAGGTCTAAGCAGCGGTCTGAAGAGGTCGCGGTGTAGGCCAACCCAACCGTCAGCCGATGAGCACCACGCTCCGTGGTAGAATAGCCCCCGTTCCTCTTCCCCCTGCGGAGCAGATGCATGCGTGAGATGCGGCGCGAGTCGCCTTACCCGTTGGTGGCGCTTGACGTAGCCCAACAGCTGATTATGGCCCGTGTGGCCCCGCTTGGCGTTGAACTGGTTGCGACCCTAGCGGCTGACGGGCGCGTGCTTGCCGAAACGCTCAGCGCCCCCGCGCCTAGCCCCGAGGTCGCCAAGGCTGCAATGGACGGCTACGCTCTGCGGACGGACGATGGGCTGGCTGAACGGCGCGTGGTGGCTGCATTGCGCCCTGGCAGTGCGCCGGGCTTGCCGCTAGAACCGGGTACGGCGGTGCGCATTATGACCGGGGCACCAATGCCGGCGGGTGCCGATGCGATGCTCCCGGTTGAGCAGACCACCGAACAGGACGGCGTACTCCGCATTGTCCGGCACCTCCAACCGGGCGAATATGTCCACACCATCGGCCAAGATGTCGCCCAAGGCGCGGTCGTGCTTACGCAAGGCCACGGTCTGGGCGCACCGGAAGTCGGCCTCCTCGCCACACTTGGGTTCGCGCAGACGCCGGTCTACCGCCGCCCACGGGTGGCGGTGCTGGCGACAGGCGATGAGGTGTGCGAACCCGGTACGCTGCGGCCCCTCGGCGCGGTGTACGACGCGAACCGCTACGCTTTGTTGGCCGCCGTCCGTGAGGCTGGCTGTACGGTCGTGGATCTGGGCATCGCCCGCGACACCTACGCGGAACAGCGCGCTGCGATGCTGCAAGGCTTGGCCCAAGCCGATGTGCTCATCACCAGTGGCGGGGTGAGCATGGGTACCCACGATTTGATCAAGCCCCTCTTGGCCGAATTGGGCACGATCCACTTTGGGCGCATCGCCTGTAAGCCTGGGCAACCCACGACCTTTGCCACCATCGGCGACCAACTAGCCTTCGGGTTGCCCGGCTATCCGGTCTCTTCCCTAGTGGCGTTCGAGTTGTGCGTGCGCCCAGCCCTGCGCGCCCTTCAAGGCGATACGCATCCCTGGCGTCCCCAAGCCCGCGTGACCCTGACGATGCCGATTCGCCCTTCGTCCGACCGCCCCGAGTACCAGCGCGTCAGCATTCAGCACGAGGACGGACGCCTGTTGGCTTACACGACAGGCAACCAGGGAAGTTCGCGCCTGCTCTCCCTCGTGGGGGCCAACGGCTTACTGCACGTGCCTCCCGCTGCCACACCTTATCCCATTGGGCATAGCTTGATGGCCCTTTTGATCGGCCCAATCTTCTCGTGAGCTAAGGTATGTTTCAAATCAGCTTGACAGTTCAGCGATCTGACGCAAAGCCGCAAAGCCGCAAAGCCACAAGAAGCATGTGGTTGCAAGTTTTAACTGTCAAGCTGAAATGGCCGATTCTGAAACATGCCTAAGCCAAGGTTCGTGCTGTTTTACAATCTGACCCCTGAACCCTGACCCCTGAACCCTTGTTCGAGATTAACTATGCAAGAACCTCTGACGGTTACAACCCCTACCACCAGTTATCCGGTTGTTGTTGAAGCGGGTGCCTTGGCGGGGTTGCCAGTGCGTTTGTTTGAACTGGGGCTGCGTGGCCCTCTTTGGCTGGTGTCCGATGCCGCTGTGTCCACCTCATGCAGCGAGCCGTTAGCGGCACGGTTGCGCGCCGCCGGTTTCACGGTTTACACCCACAGTGTTCCCTCCGGCGAAGCCAGTAAGTCCCCCGCACAACTCGCAGAACTCCACGACTGGCTGCTCGCCGGTGCGGTCGAGCGGCGCGACACCGTGTTGGCCCTCGGTGGCGGCGTGGTGGGCGACTTGGTGGGCTTCGCTGCGGCGACGGTGCTGCGCGGCATCGCTGTGGTGCAACTCCCCACTACGCTGCTCGCAATGGTAGATGCAGCAGTCGGCGGCAAGACCGGAATCAATCACCC
>CAIRDL010000261.1 GCA_903877345.1 uncultured Oscillochloris sp.
CGAATCCCTTTCACCCCAAGGTGCAACAGGGCGAGCAGCACCAGCACGGCTTTCTGCTCATACCAAGCGATGTCGTAGGAGATGGGCAGATCGTTGATGTGCTCGGCACCCACTGCCGCTGCGAGTGCTTGGGCCACGGCGACCAACGAATAGCAGTCGTTACACTGGCCTGCGTCGAGCACACGCGGCAGCCCGCCCAAGGTGCCCAGGTCAAGCTTGTTGTAGCGGTACTTCGCACAGCCCGCCGTGAGAATGATCGTGTCCTGGGGCAGCGTCTGCGCCACCTCGGTGAAGTACGTACGCTCTTTCTGACGCCCATCGCAGCCCGCCAACACCACGAAGCGCTTGAGCGCACCGCTCTGCACGGCGGCGAGCACCGCGTCAGCGTTGTCCAGTACGGCTTGGCGGGCGAACCCCACCAACACGCTGCCCGTCTCGAGTTCGAGCGGCGGTTGACACGCCAGCGCCTGCATCATCAGGGCGCTAAAGTCTTTCTGGCTGCCCGCCGTGCGGTCGCCGATGTGCGCGACACCTTCAAAGCCAACCATGCCCGTCGTGTAGAGCCGCTCCCGGTAGCTTTCACGCGGAGCCTGGATGCAGTTGGTCGTCACGAGGATGGGGCCGTTGAAGGCCGCAAAGTCGCGTTGCTGTTCCCACCAAGCCCCACCATAATTCCCCACCAAATGCGGGAACGCCTTGAAGGCCGGGTAGGCGTGGGCCGGGAGCAGTTCGCCGTGAGTGTAGACCATGATCCCGGTATTCGCCGTCTGCTGAAGCAATTCATAGAGATCGAGCAGATCGTGTCCGCTGACCAGAATACCGGGGGCACCTGGACGCACGCCCAAGCTGACGTGCGTTGGCTCAGGGTGGCCGAAGCGCCCGGTGTTGGCGGCGTCAAGCAGGGCCATCGCGCTAACGCCGTGAGCACCGCAGCGCATAGACAGGGCGACCAACTCCTTAACGCCCAAACTATCGTCGAGCGTAGCCGCTAAGCCTTCTTGAAGAAAGGTCAGCAGTTCGGGGTTGCCGTGGTCGAGGACATAAGCGTGATCGCAGTACGCCGCGAGGCCCTTGATGCCGTAGGTCAGCAGTTCGCGTAGCGACTGAACATCGGCGTCGGGGTGTGGGTGGGCAAGGGAGGAGAGTGCAACCCCGTGGGCGGCATAAGCGGCAAGGTCGCCATCGGCAGAGCAGCGGGCGGCAGCGGGCAGCGGCGAGGGACAACTCAGTCCGGCAGCCTTACGGGCCGCATGCACGCGGATACGGAGCGCCTCACGGCGGGCGAACGTCTCGCGGGTCAGTGCATAGATGCGCTCGGGGTCGAAATTGACATTGGTGAGGGTCGCAAAGAGCGCTTGGGCGACGAACAGATCAGTTGCGGGGTCGGCCACGCCAGTGGGAGCGCGCATCCCCACTGCGGCCAAGCCCTTCAGCGCGTAGAGCAAATAGTCTTGGAGTGCGGCGAGCTGCTCATCCTTTCCACAGATCCCGCGCACGACACAACCGGTGTTCTTCGTGGTCTCTTGGCACTGATAACAAAACATGGACGCTGCTTCCTCTTGGCTGCTTGTCCAACCCCTTCGCAACGAAGGCGCTGACCCATACGCTCATGCTTAGAATAGAGCTACGAGTGGCGGTTGTCTTTGCGCTAGCGCAAACAGGCGGGGCTGGTCGCGCTTGAGATAATCAAGCGCGGGAAGTGGCCCCAGGGGTTGACGTGAATGGGTACGTTGCGCCTGTACCAGAAGACTTACTTTACGGACTACTGAAGGTGATGAGAGAAGCAATGCACGATCAGGACACCCTCCGCGCCGCCTTACGGGCCAAGCCAGGGGCAGAAGAGACCTTGCCCTTCGACCCCGTGACGTTGGTTGTGAAGGTCGGTGGCAAAATGTTCGCCCTCGTCCCGCTAACGGCGTTCCCCGTGCGGCTTTCTGGAAGTCCGTACCGGGTTCCTGGGAGCGAGGGCGTCTCGCCCTCGTCGTCTGCGCTGAGGGCGAGACGCCCTTGCTTCCAGGCCGCACAACCCCATCCGGATTTCCGGGAAGCTGTA
>CAIRDL010000262.1 GCA_903877345.1 uncultured Oscillochloris sp.
CCAGTTAATGTCGAGCATACCGATCACCCCATTCTCAAAGCGCAGGAGGGCGGAAAGCAGATCCTCGTGGCTCTGGTGAAAGTGGCGGTGCAACTCGACCTGCATGCGGGTCACGGGCGAACCGATGAGGTAGTTCAGGATATCGAGGTCATGGGTGGCAAGGTCAACCACAACGCCCACATCCATGATGCGGGCGGGAAACGGCCCGACCCGCCGGGCGACGATCTGGAAGAGTTTGCCCAAGGCGTGGTCGGTGAGTTGCTGTTTCAGGGCGATGATCGCCGGGTTGAAGCGCTCAATATGCCCAACGGTGAGCAGTACCCCGGCGCGGCGGGCCGCTTCAACCAAGGCCCGGCCCTCGGCGACCGTCGTGGTGATTGGCTTCTCGATCAACAGGTTGACGCCCTGATCAACTACGGCGCTGGCGACGGCAAAGTGATGGTGGGTGGGCACGACCACCGAAACGAGGTCGAGTTGCTCGTGGGCCAACATCAAGTTATAGTCAGCGTAGCTTTGGCACCCATAGACGTTGCCCACGCGTGTGGCAAGCTGCGGGTCGCTATCGCTCACGGCGACGAGCGCTACCTCTTCCATCGCCGCGTAGACGCGGGCATGATTGCGGCCCATACTACCGACGCCAATCACGCCTGCACGAAGCTTCGTACCCATTGCAGCCTCCCTTAATACGCACCATGCCCCCCGATGACCAGCGGGATGGTGCGGTAAATGATGTAGAAATCGAGCCAGAGTGAGTAGTTGCGGATGTAGTGCATGTCGCAACGCACGCGGTCTGCGTAGCCGAGATCGCTGCGCCCGCTGATTTGCCAAAGGCCGGTGAGGCCGGGGCGCACCAAGAGCAAGTTGTGGCGCATGCGCCCAAAGTGGCTGAGTTCTTCCTGGGTGAGCATACGCGGGCCGACGAGGCTCATCTGGCCTTTGAGCACATTGAGCAGTTGTGGAAGTTCATCAAGGCTAGTGCGGCGCAGGATTTTCCCCAGATGCGTGATGCGCGGGTCAGTCTTGAGTTTGCCATTAGTGCGCAATTCGTCACGCTGGGCGGGCGTGAGGAGGCGGTCGCCATCAAGGTGCATCGTGCGGAACTTGTAGGCGTCGAAGGGCCGGTTGCCAACGCCGACGACACGCCGCCGGTGGATGATCGGGCCGGGGCTGTCGAGGCGCACCAAAAGGGCGATCAGGGCCAACACGGGGCTGAGCAGGAGCAGGCCGACGAAGGCACCAAGGCGATCAAGCAGGTTTTTGCCCAAAGCGTGAACCCCGGTGATGCGGGTTTTGTTAAGGGCCAACAGCGGCACGTTGCCTTGCTCACGCACCTGCATCCCAATGGTCAGCAATTCAAAAAGGCCGGGTGAGAGCCGCAGATCAAGGTGGCCCAACGCCTCAACGGCACCGTAGATCGTGTCCATCCGCTCGCGCACCAAGGCGGTGTCAGCGATGATCGCCACATCGGCCCCGTGTTGCTCAACGATATGCTTGAAGGCAGCCACGGGGCCAAGCACCGGCATACCTGGAAGCACTTCCACGCCTACGGCTACGGTGTCATCAACGAAGCCGACAATGTTAACCCCAGACTGATACGCGCTGTTGAGTTGCGCGGCCACGGCCTGCCCTTCGCCGTTGGCCCCCACGATGAGCACACGATCCGTGAGCCGCCCACGCCACCGTAGGGCATAGACCACCCGCCGCATGGTGAAGCGGTTGAGAATGGTGAAGCCTAAGGTTAAGAGCCAACTGAGCAACAGCCAAGCGCGGGCAATCACGAGGCCACGGAACATAAAGGTCATCACGACAACCAATAACATGCCGAGGGTGCAGGCGTTGAAGACCCGCCCGTACTCGTCGCTACCGCCGAAGAGGTGGTTGACGTTGTAGAGTCCGTACTGCGTAAAGAGTACCAGCCAGCCTGGGATAAGCATCACGATCAGGGTGAGGTAGAACTGGGGCTGCATCAGCCCTTCGCGAAAGATGCTCCAGTTGGTCCAGAAACGCAGCGCATAGGCAAACCAGAAGCCAGCCGCGACGCTGAGGCTATCCCCGGCGGCGAGGAGCGCCAGGATGCCCCACCAGCGCCTACTCCGCGCCACAGATGCGGCGGGCGTGGCGACGAAGGTGTCGTAGACACGACTGCTCATAGAATTTCCCCGTTGGGCCTCAGCTTAGACAAGGTTCCAGGTGCCTGGGTTCAGGTTTCAGGTCGAACATATAGCAATCCTGTTGAGGTTGTCGCGTGGAGTCGAGGCTTTAGCCGAATAGAACCGCCTGAAGGCTCGACTCCTTTTCACAACCTGGATAGGCTTGCTATAGCAGCATGCCTTGTACGGGCTGAAACTGTAACGTAGTTCCGAACCTTGGCTTAGGACGCAAC
>CAIRDL010000263.1 GCA_903877345.1 uncultured Oscillochloris sp.
AGCTTGAGCGCCTGACTGAGCCGGTAGTACCACTGGGCCACTTCCTCCTCGCTGCGCGTGATCAGCACGCTTTCGCCGGGTTCAGGGTCGGGCGAAACGAAGTTCGGCTCGACGCGCAAAGCTTCGGCGAAGCAGCGCTGGGCCAATTCGTGGGCGCCGTGGCTCTGGTGCATCAAGCCCATATAGTAGCGGGGTTCGGCGGCTTGGGGGCGCGCTGTGCAGGCGCTATTGTAATGAATGTAGGCTCGGCCCGCGTCATCGGCCTTCTGGTAGCAACGGCCCAGGGCGAAATGGGCCTCGTACAGATTCGGGTTATGCTCGAGGGTTTCTTTGAACGCGGCAATGCCCCGATCAATCTGGCCGATTGCGGCGAAAGAGACGCCCAGATTATAGTGGGCCTCAGCCAATTGCGGGTCGGTCTGCACCGCTTCAAGGTACTCGCGCAGGGCGGCATCCCAATCATCCTGAAAGGCGAGGGCGTTGCCGATGTAGAGGTAGATGATGGCCCGTTCGCGCTCGAAGATCTGGGCTTGCTCTTCGCCATCCACATAGGCGGCGATCAGCGCGGCCTTAAAGTGTTCAATCGCTTCAATATAGGCTGCGCGCAGGTACGAACGCATACCTTGGCTAAAGGCTGCGCCAAGGCGCGTGCCGGCCATGAACCGCTCACTCCCGGTGAAGGTGTCGAGGTCGAGCGGCATAAAGTGCAGTTGATCATTCGCCGACATAGTAGCTCCGTCTCTCCCGCTCCACGTCCGTTAAGCGACTGTCGGGCCTTTCACTATAGCATGTCCTCTGACGGATGTACATGGAGGGTCTGCAACCATCGGTTAACTGCGGTAGTCTTCGATGACGAGCCTGAGCTGTTGGTGCAATTCGCGGGCCAGCCCGCGCCCGAAATGGGCCTGGGTCAGTTTGAGCAGCGCGGGCAAGGCGACCAGCCACGCCTCAACGTCGGTCAGATCGGCGAGGGCAGCTTCGGCCCACAGAATGGCAGCGCGCTCAGCCCCCATGACTTCGTCCATCACGCCGCGTAGTTCGGCGTCGAGGCGGGTCAGGCGACGGCGCAGCACCACAATCGTCACGTCGTCGCTCTGGTGGTGCCCGCCGCTCCAACTGCGCAGCGTGTGAAGCAGCAGCGCCACCATTGCACGCGGCTTCAGTTGGGTATTGGCCTCGACTAAGGCTTGGAGGCGTTCGTAGGTGAAGATTTCGCCGCTTGTGTTTTCGGCCTCCAGCACCCCATCAGTATAGAGGATCAGCGTGTCGCCTGGCCTAACCTCGGCGGTGGCTTCGGTGTAGGCGCTGTCAGGATCCACGCCCAACGGCAGGCCCGACAACTCCAGTTCATTCACGCTGCCATTCACAAACATTGGGAAGGTGTGCCCCGCGTTGGCGACGCGCAATCGCCCGCAGGCCGGGTCGAGCCGCAGGTAGAGCATGGTTATCATGCCGTGGGGGATGTCGCTCAGGATGCCGCGATTGACGCCCGCCAGGGTTGGGCCAGGGTCGTCGCCCCGGCGGGCTTCGTGGCGAAAAACCGTCCGCGCCACCGCCATCCGCAGGGCGGCGGGCAGACCCTTGCCGCTCACATCGCCAATCATAATCCCCTGCACGCCAGCGCCCAGGTTCAAAAAGTCATAGAGGTCGCCGCCCAAGTCGTGGGCCGGCAGCGAAATCGCCGCTAACTCCCAACCCGGCAAGTGCGGCGCGGCTTCAAGCAGCAAGCCCTGTTGAATATCGCGGGCCAGCAGCAGTTCTTGTTCGATTTCGGCGGCGCGGCGCTGTTGCTCGGCGCTCAACGCCGTCGGGGCCACTGGCTCCGGTGGGGACACGCGCCGAGGGCGGCGCAGCGTCACACTGGCCCGGTGGCCCACGAGGGTACGCCAAATGGTCGGCGGATGCGCGCTGGTGGTCGGCTTCTTCATGTTTGATTTCCGCCTAACAAAACGACATAGCGCTGGCAGGTTTCACTGAGCCAACCCACTGCCACGCCGTCAAGCAACTGGTCTGGGGGATGCGCCGCGAGTTTGTGGAGGGTGTTGCGATATTCGCGCAGGGCGTCTGCGGTGCGGTCGGCCTGCCGGTAGCACTCGGCCAATTGGAAGGCGATCACGGGCGAGGTTCCGTCAAGGTAGCGTGCCCGTTCGAGTTGGGTAATCGCGGCGGCGTAGCGGCCCTGGCGGGCGGCGATTAAGCCAATCAGCACATGGGCCTCCGTCGTCAGCGGGTTCAGTTCAAGGGCGCGGCGGGCCTCGGCGGCGGCGAGGTCGAGGTCGCCCCGGTCGGCGTGTGCTCGCGCTGTCAGCGCAAGGATGCGCGGGGCATGCGCGCCGGCCAATGGGGTCGCGTGAAATAGATCGAGGGCCGCCTCAGCCTGACCCGCATCGAGCAGCGCGTGCCCGCGTGCCACCACTTCATCTGCAGGAAAAAGCGGCGGCATCGGGGCGGTGTGCCGCGTCGGGCGGAGCGGGCGCACCGCGTTTGGCGGCTCTAATTGCGCCGTAACCCGCCCCATCCGCAGCGGCGGGTGGGCCGGACGGTTTTGACTAGGTTCATAGCTCGCTTCTTTATAATACACGTAAGCGCCGCCCACCTCGCGCCAGCGGAAGCGATCATAGATATTCCAGAGCGTTTCGGAGAAACCGAGGCAGAGCGCACCGCCGTCGTCGAGTGTCTGGTAGAAGCGCTCCATCAAGGCGCGGCAGGTTGCCACCTGGAAATAGATAGTCACATTTTGGCAGAAAATCGCGTGCAGCCCGCGAGCCTGCGGCGGGAACGGCTCAAGCAAATTGCGCTGCTCAAAGCGCACCAAGGCGCGCACCGCCTCGCTCACGGCGAGGTCGGCACCTTGAACCACGAAGTAGCGGGCGCGCTGGTGGGGCGTGAGGTTGGTCAGGCTGCGGCCCCGATAACGCCCCGCCTGAGCTTTGGCGAGCGCCGCCGCGCTCAAGTCGGTCGCCCAAATTTCGATGGGGCGACAAGGTGGGTTGCCCAACGCCTCAAGGGCGGCAATCGCCAGGGAGTACGGCTCCTCGCCCGTGGCACACCCGGCGCTCCAGAGGCGCAAAGGCGTGCCGGGGGGCAGCCGCCGGTGCAGCGCAGGCAAAATGACCTCGCTGAGGGCGCGCATATGGGGCCGGTTACGGAAGAACTGGGTTTCGTGGTTTAAGAGCAGTTCGGCCAAACGCTGGAGTTCGGCCACATCGCTGGTGAGGTTCGCAACGTAGTGCGTGAGCGGCAACCTCGTCAATTGCGCCCGGCGCTGAAGGGCCGTTTCGAGCGAGCCGGTGCGCGTCTCGTCGAGGTAAACGCCACAGAAGGTCGCCAGGCGGTCGCGCAGGGCAACCAATTGTGACGGCGTAAGCGTTGAGGCGGCGTTGGTCATGAATGTACCGCCTTGATGCGTTGGGTGAGGGCCACGCTGATTTGATCGGGCGAGAGCACCAAGGCGACCGCACCAAGCTCAATGGCGGCGCGGGGCATGCCAAAGATGGTGCAACTGGCTTCATCCTGGGCCATCGTCAGCCCGCCAGCGCGCCGGATGGCCCGCATGCCAACGGCCCCGTCGCGGCCCATGCCAGTGAGCAGCACGCCGGTCGTGGCGGCTCCGAAGATGGCGACCACCGATTGCATGGCGATGTCAATGGCGGGACGCTGGAGCAAAAGGGGCTGGTTGCTCAGGTGGATTGCCCCCGTGGGCTGCACCAGCAAATCGTGGCGGTCGGGCACCAACAGCACATGGCCGGGGGCGAAGCGGTCGCCCTCTTTTGCAATGGTCACGGGCAAGCCCACACTCGTATTGAGCCATTCGACCATTCCGCCGCTAAAACCCTGGGCGATGTGTTGCACCACGAGGATGGCAGCCGGGAATTGGAGCGGCAAGCCAGCGAGGATCTGCCGGATCACCCGTGGCCCGCCGGTTGAAGCCCCGATGACGACGGGGATGGGGGGCTGACTGAGACTGGTGGGCGGGCGCTGTTTGGCGCGGTCGAGCGCCTCGGTGGGCGGCAGGAGCGAACCGGAGCCTTTGTTGCGCCGCCCGCGCAGGTGGGTGACGACCTTGACCCGGGA
>CAIRDL010000264.1 GCA_903877345.1 uncultured Oscillochloris sp.
ACGCCCATTTGGCTTTGCACCGGGTAGAACGCGGTGAAGACTTCGGGACGCGGTGGCATCCAGCCGAAGTAGAGCCAAGCGTTCAGCAGGAGGCTCCCGGCAGCGAGGGTTGCGCCAAGCAGCGGTATGCTACGTCGCCAAAAACGGTTGAGCAGCCCCCACAGCGCAGTCCAACCAACAGCGGCAAGTGTACAGGCGAAAGCCACTGCGCCGAAGCTCCGCATTGCGTGGGGCGCGTCAACCGCCAAAGCGCTGGGGGCCAAGCTTAGCCCCAGGGCGGCGAGCAGGAAAAGGCTGCGCCAGTCGCGTACTGTCCGCAGCACGACGGCGCACCCCGCCAGAAAGCCAAGCCCCGTCAGATAGTCGAGCAGCGGGCGTCCAGGGGCGTGGTGGCGGGCGTTTTGGTCGCCAAAAACGTTGAACATCAGCAGATGGTCACGCAGCGCTTGGTCAAGCACACTGAGCGGCGCTTGGCCTTTGCGGGCCGCTTCACTCAACACAAACACCGCGCTCACTCGGTCGTTGAAGGCTGCTGGTTGCGCCAGCGCGTAGCCGATGAAGGGCCACAGCACCAGAGTGAAGCCAACGCCCAAGGCCAGTCCGCCGACGAGAGCCAAACGCCGCGCCCCCGGTTCACGCAGCGCGAGCAGCCCCAACAGGCCACCGGCGATGACGGGCACCACGCGCCCCGTGTGGTAGGTTTGCACCGCCAAGCCGAGACACGCCCCCGCCAATGTCAGCGCGCCGAGGCGCTGAAGGAGCCTTGCGGCTTGCTCGCGTGGCCCCAACGCCCACAGCATCAGCCAGAGGCCCGTCAGTCCAAAAAGCGGGTCAAAGACCGTCGGAAAGGCGAAACGGCTAATCGCCACGTGCCAACTCGCCACAGCCAACAGCGCCGCAGAGAGCAGCGCCACGTCGCGCCGCCCCGCCAGTCGGTGCGTCAGCCCGTAGAGCGGCAGGACGGTCAGCGCACCAGCGACCGCCGTCACCACGCGCATGGTCCAAAGCTTGATGCCGAAGAGGCCGAACGCCGCTGCGAACGGATAAAGCCCCAAGGCCGGCATGTTGACCCGTTCCGCAGCGATGTAGACCGGGCGGAAGGTCGGCTCTTCCAACATACGCAAAGCCAACAGGCCGTGACGCGCCTCGTCACGCCATAGCCCGAACGGGAGCGTGTCGAGTGACCACAGGCGCATCCCAAGGGCGACCACGACGACCAGCACGAGGAGCAAGCGCGCCGTGCGGTGCGGCACAGCGGGCCAAGTGGTACCCAGACCTTGCCAACCGCTCGCGCCCAGCCCCGCCGCCAAAAGCACCATGAGGCCGACGAGAGCGAGGGCCAGACCAGTCGCTACCGCCGTCTGGAGGTGGAGCAGCAATTGACCGCAGGCGAGCAAGCCCAGCCCAAGCCCGCCCAAGGCAGGCCGCACCGGACGCGCCCGGTTCACCGTGACAACGGCGGTGCCGACAAGCCCGACGCTGAGCAGCCCAAGTGCCCACGGTGTCGGCGGAAGCGCCCAAGCGAGGGCCACCGGATCAGCACGGGCGGCGAGGACGAGGCCGGTGCTGAGTATCAGAGCCAACACGCTTGCCCGCCACCACGCCCCGGTTCGGCGGCGCGGCAGCAGCGCCAAGTCGAGCGCCAGCGCACCGCCCACCACAAC
>CAIRDL010000265.1 GCA_903877345.1 uncultured Oscillochloris sp.
ACGAAGAGCGCGCCAACGGCAAGGAGCATCGTCGCCGCCCACGCCGCCCGCGTCCCCGTTCGCAGCGCCCGCGCCAAGGCCCAAACCCCCAGGGCCGAAGTCAGCAGCAACAGGCTGTAGACCTTCGCCTCTTGGCTGTACCAGAGCGCATACGGGGCCGTCAGCAGCAGCAGCGCCGCCGCGAGGCCGTACCAGGAAGCTGTGGGTACCGCCGCCAGTCGCTCCACTTCCCCCGCCGCCAGATAGACCACCGGCACCGCCAATGCGCCTGCCAGGGCTGACGGCAACCGTAGCGCCGCCTCACTTGCACCAAAAAGCGCCATCCAGCCTTTGAGGAGCAAGTGATAGAGCGGGTAGGCCGCCCTTGGGTTGAACAGTTCGCCGAAGAGGTCGGGCCAAGGGGCTTGGCTCAAGGCCCAACTGCTGCCCTCATCCAACCAAAGGCTCTGCGTCTCCAGGCGATAGAGGCGCACCAGCAGCGCCGTGCCAAACAGCGCCAGACAGATCAGCGCCGTGGGCCAACTCAGGCGCGTTCGCGGCTCAAGCATCGGGTGCAGTCGCCACAAACGCCGCCGCGAAACGTTCGGCGGGCGGCGGCGTGTCCCATTTGCGGTCGGCAACGGTCATAGTAGCGCGTTCCAATGGGCTCGCTCTGAGCTGGAAAGCATCCACGAATCTCGTCTTAGGCATGTTTCAGAAGCGGCGATTTCAGCTTGACAGTTGAAACCTGGAACCACATGCTTCTTGCGGCTTTGCGGCTTTGCGTGAGATCGCTGAACGGTCAAACTGGATTGAACCATGCCTTATCGCGCAAAACCAATGCGCTCTAAGGTTCGCTGGAGTTGATCCATATTTTGCGACGAGAGCAGGTGTCTGATGCGCTGGTGGCCTGCAGCCCCCAGTTTCTGTGCCTGCTCAGGATGGTCGAGCAGGTGACAAATGGCGCGACTTAGCCCCGCCACATCATAGGGCGTGACCCGTAAGCCCGTCACGCCATCCTCGATCAGCTCGGCGGTACCCCCGGTCGTCGTGGCAATGACGGGCCGCCCCAACTCCATTGCTTCGGCGACGGCAAGCCCAAAGCCTTCGGGCCATAACGAAGGAAAGACCACGCTATCTGATTCAGCCACAATGCCCAAAACATCGTGCCGCATGCCTACCATGCGAATGCGTGGGTCATTCATTGCCCGCACTTCTTGCTCTAATTCAGCTTTATACGCATCATCATATGAGCCAGGAACACTGTCACCGACAATAAGGAAAACCACATCACTTTTGACGGCCAGCACCAACTTTGCGGCCCGTACAAATTCCACTTGCCCTTTCGGGCGGGTAATACGGCCAACCATCGTAACGAGACGCGTAGTGGGGCTTAATGCGAGTTCAGCCCGAATATCAACTGGTTCACGTGGCTGACTGCCATCAAGGGCTGGTGGGTAGATTGTCTCTAGTTTTCGACCGCTAACGCCAGCTTTGATGAGGGACATGCGCGTAGCATGTGAATTACAAAAAATCGTTGTCGCAAAGAGGTTTGCAAACAGCACTAAACTTCCTCTGACCCACCCCGGAAAATAGTGCTTATCCACAAAATCGTGCATATACCACACGCTTGGGCGGCGGGCGAACCAAGCCGCCAAAGCACCATAGTAATCGCTCTTCACCGTATTGGTGAAAACGAGATCAATCTCTTCTGCACGAATGACCTGGACGTAGTGTTTGACCGTGGTAAAAACCGCAAGGATGACGCCCGGATGCCGCAGGAGCGTGGTGAACGCATCAAACCTGCTTGCTCTGATCATGGTCGGATCACTGGCGACAACCAGTACGCGCACCTTCGGGATTTTTGCGAGTTCTTCAGGCACCATGCCTTGATCACTCGGTAGCGCAACAACAATGTCGAAGCGTTCTTTGTCCAGTTGGCGGATGGTTTTCAATAACGCTATCTCGCCGCCGCCCCGCGCTGTTATATGGTTAATGAATAAAATGCGCAGTCGCATTCCCACTCCATGTATGCAGTCTGCGCAGGGTTAGCCGCCAAGCGCAGGCTTGCGCACGACCCGCCGCGTATCCACCACCAAGCGCGCCTGACGCCCAATCGCCGCCCAGTCATAGGCCGAATGATCAGTGGCGACGACCACACAATCGGCGCTGGTCAGCGCAGCGTCGAGGTCAGCCACACACTCCATGACGATACGTTCGTAGTGGAACGACGGCACATACGGGTCGTGGTAACTGACCAGGGCACCTTGCTGTTGGAGCAGATGAATGATGTCGAGGGCGGGCGACTCGCGCATGTCGCTGATGTCCTTTTTATAGGCCACACCCAGCACCAGCACATGGCTGCCCTTGATGGCTTTGCTCACCTCGTTCAGTGCATCTTGCACCTTACGCGCCCAGTAGCGCGGCATGGCGGTGTTAATCTCACTGGCGAGTTCGATGAATTGGGCGCGGTAGTTTAGCGTGCGCAGTTTCCACGAAAGATAGAGCGGATCAATCGGGATACAGTGCCCGCCTAACCCTGGCCCCGGTGTGAACTTCATGAAGCCGAAGGGCTTGGTTGCGGCTGCCTCGATCACCTCCCAGGCGTCGAGACCAAGGCGTTCGCACATCAAGAGCATCTCGTTGGCCATGCCGATATTCACCGCCCGAAAGGTGTTTTCGAGCAACTTGGTCATTTCAGCCGCCTCAGTCGAGGAGACCGGCACCACGGTCTGGAGCGCTGCGCCGTAGAGCGCGAGTCCAGCCTGGAGGCATTGCGGCGTTACCCCGCCCATCACCTTGGGCGTATTGACGGTCGTCCAATCGGTGCGGCCAGGATCAACCCGTTCGGGCGAGAAACAGAGAAAGAAATCCTCACCGACGCGCAGGGCGGCCTCGTGGGCGCTCAGACGTGGCAGAATGACCTCGGTTGTCGTGCCAGGGTAGGTGGTGCTTTCCAACACGACAAGCATGCCGGGGTGAAGATAGTGGGCAATCTGTTCGGTGGCGGCGATAATGAAGGAAATATCGGGGTCGCCCGTTTTCCGCAGCGGGGTCGGCACACAAATGCTGACGGCATCGCACTCGCGCAGGGCGGCGAAATCGCTGGTTGCCACCAAACGCCCCGCGTGGGTTAGCGGGGCCAAACGGGCGGTCGGAATATCCTCAATGTAGGACTCACCGTGGGTAAGTGCCGCGACCTTGCGGGTATCGAGATCAATCCCAACAACATGGAAGCCAGCTTCAGCAAAAACCACCGCTAACGGCAAGCCCACATAGCCCAAGCCAATGATGCCAAGACGGGCGGTTCGTGTCTGAACACGCTCAAGGAACGTTCGTTGGTGCTCACTACTAATCAAAGGTGCCCCAGCGCTAACAAAATCGAAAGCGGCGCAATTATAGCATATGGGGGTAATGCAGCAGGAGTGCACACACGTGACCGTTACCGTTTGGGGACTACCTCGCCAAACCCCTCCGGCGGCCAGTCGAGCACCTGCCCCCGGCAGATCTGCGCCATCGGCACCGTGCGCACGTCGTAGCCGGCCAGTTCCAACGGACACTTCCCACGAATCCG
>CAIRDL010000266.1 GCA_903877345.1 uncultured Oscillochloris sp.
CATAGCGGCGCGCATGATACCACGGGCGGGGCGACGGGGCGAATCGGCCTAGCCCGCGCCAAACAGGCGCATTGCCGCTGCGGGTACGTCGGCGGTGATGTAGAAAAAACCCAACGCGGTAATCACATAAACCGCCAGGAGTTGCGCGCCCTCAAGCCAATTGCTCTCGCCATCCACCGAAATAATCGTCGCAAGCAGCACCGAGAGGGTCAGCGCGGCCACTTCAATTACACTGAAAAAGAGTGTCATCTCGGTGCCGAAGAGCAGGCTGATAAAGACGAGCAGCGGCCCAACCAGCAAGGCCACCTGCATTGAGGAACCCATTGCAATCGTGAGCGCCAGATCCATCTTGTTCTTAAAGGCCATCTGCACTGCCACGATGTGCTCGGCGACATTGCCTACCAGCGGGATGATGATAATGCCGATGAAGAACTCACTCAGGCCCATTGCCTTGGCGAAGGGTTCAACGGTGCCAACCAAGAACTCGCTGAGGAAGACGATGCCGACGGTACTGGCGACCAACACGCCGATGGACGTGGGTACATTCCACTGTGGCGTGTGGTGCGGTTCGTCCGGGGCGGGGGGCTTAGGGGCACCTGCAGGTTGGCGGAAGATGAAGATCAAGCTCAGCACATAAAGCAGGATCAACACCGCAGCGACACCGAGGCTCAGCGCATTAAGCGCGTTGTCCGTAACTTCAGTGGTAAAAGCTTGGAACCGCCCAAGCTGAATGGCCCGCAGCAGCTCGAAGAGGGTTGGGATAATTAGGCCGATGACTGCCAAGGTCATCATCGAGGCGGCCACGCCGGTCGCCTGCCGGTCAAAACGTTGGGTGCCGTGGCGAAAGCCGCCAACCAACAGTGACAAGCCGAGAATCAGCAGCAGGTTGCCCAAAATCGAGCCGGTGATCGAGGCTTTGACCAGTTCAAATTTGCCTTGTGAAAGGGCCACAATCGAGATGATCAACTCGGCGGCGTTGCCCAACGTCGCGTTGAGCAGACCGCCCACCTTTGGACCAGTATGCACCGCCAATTCCTCTGTGGCTTCGCCAAGGAAGCCCGCCAGGGGAATAAGGCCCAAACAACAGACGACGAAAAGGGCCATGTCATTCTTGAGGCCAGGGATGAACTCAAGGCCAAAGGCGATGGGGACAAAGATGATCAGGTAGCGCAGCCATTTCATAGAATGCGTTGCCTTGTCTTTAGGTGCGATAACCCAAACGTTTTCGTAGAGACGTAAAAATTTATGTCTCTACACGTGTGCGAGGGCGAACGAACTTCAGCGGAGACGCAATATTTTGCGTCTCTACTTCGCCTTCTTGTTGCTGAGGAAATAGGCCAAGGCAGCGATCACCAGGGCTACACCGGCACCAGGATTCAACAGATCACGTTGCCCGTCCCATGTGATCGCATGGCCGAGGAAAAGCACGCCAAGCACCACTATCACCACGCCGATCAGCTTATCCTTCAGATCGTCCAGGTCGTGGATTTCGAGCCACTTGGGCAGCACCAGCGTATCGTCAATGAAGAGCTCGTAGAGGCCCATCGCAATCACATACAGCACCGTCCCAAGCAAGAACATATCCACATGCTCAATAGACTTGAGGAGCAGGGCTTTGCCGACTTTGCTGTTGAACTCACCAGCGGCAACCACCTCGATGATGGTCTGGACTGAGCTAACGGCTCCGAAGAGGAGCAGTGCGGTAGCGGTGAGGAAAATACAGACGACGGGAATGAAGGCGATGTAGCGGGTCGCCGACAACAAACGCGACATAGATACTCCCTGGCAAGGCGGCTTCGCCCAAGTGTACGTGCTAGGGCGAGCTGTGTCAACCAATCACTTTGAGCAGGGCTATGTCAAAGTCGTTCGCCGTGGGGCTTATGCACTTTGTTTTTTAATCCGGCCACGCTGCTCTGGCTGTGGCGCAGCAGGTTCACCTATAGCCCACGGGCGCGCCAGCGGCGTCACCTGCACGCACTGTTGGGCGGCGACTTGACAGGGGTGAACTGTATATAGTGTCAAGAGATTGCACGTTTCTATAAAGAATAAACCCTTTGGGGATGCGGAAAATTGAAAAGATCCCGGTTGTCATGTGACCCGTGATGCGTGATCCGTGACG
>CAIRDL010000267.1 GCA_903877345.1 uncultured Oscillochloris sp.
CGAACTCTTCGCCACCATAGCGCGCCGGCAGATCACTCTGGCGGGCCTGCATCCGGAAGATCTGTGCGACGGCACGCAGGGCTTCATCGCCCGCTACATGGCCGTAGGTGTCGTTATAGCTCTTGAAGTAGTCGAGGTCAATCAGCAGGAGCGTGAGTGGCGTGGCGTGGCGACCGGCCCAGGCAACCTCCTTGGCCAGACGGGCATCGAACGCCGTGCGATTACACAGCCCGGTCAGGCCATCGGTATGCGCCAGCACCTGGAGTTGCGTGTTCACCAGCGCCAACTGCTGCTCAACCACTTTGCGCGCCGTAATATCGGTAGCCACGTAGGAATAGCGGGGTGGGCCGTGCGTGGCTGCCGCAATTTCACCCACGGTTGCCGCCATCCAGCACGGCCCATCAGGCGTTGGGTGAACATAGTCGAACTGCACAGGTTGGCCAAGGCGCGTACTCGTTTGGTAGGCGTCGTGCCAGATCTGGATGGTTGCGGGCAAAACACCCAACGCGCCGGCCCATTGCCCCTGCATCGCCTCCACGGTGGTGCCGAAGAAGACGGCACTGACCTGATTATCAGCAATGTGGCGAACATCATCCGCGCTCAACTCGACGATGCCCATCATCACCCCCGCGCTATCGAAGAAACTCTGGAGGGTGGCCTCGGCTTGTCGGCGTGCTTCGACCTCCTGGGTGAGCTTTTGGTGTTGGGCAAAGAAGGTCTGAACCAGGCCCGCTAGTTGGCCGAACTCCCCCCGTTCTTGGGCCAACTGGTCGAGGGCCGTTGGTCGCGCCGCCTGTAAGCTGCGCGTCAGAATGTGCAACGGCGCGACCACCCAACGGGCCGTCCCCAAACTGAGCAAGCCAAAGGTGAGCAGGTTCATGATGATGATGACCACCAGAGTTCCGGTGGTCATCCGATCCAGTTCGCGCACCAGCGGGCGGTGGCTCATCATCGTGAGGACGGTCAGCGGTGCGCCCTGGAAATCGTACAGCGGGTAGTCAATGCGCTGCATGTCGCTCGCCTGATCAGCGTTGGGAGCGGGTGCAGCCACCGTTTCGAGACTGACCCGACTTCTGAGCAAGGTGCTAAGCTCAGCCAGCACGGTGGCGTCGAAGCGCCGCCCCACAATAAACCAGCCCTGGGGGGCGGTGCTCCGCGTGTAATCAGAGGAGGGGTGAATGGTCGCGGCGGCGATGTCCCAAATGGTTGCACCCATGCGGTGAAAGGCGTGACGTTCTGCCCCCACCGTAGGCGCGAGCGCACCCAGGCCCAGACTGGCAGGGTTCAGGTCAAGCGTCGGGTCGGTTGCGTAGCAGAGTTGCCCATCACGCTGAAATACCCAGACCGCATCGGCGTGGAAGGTCGTGCGGGCGGCCCCAAGATTGGCGTTAGCCCACGCCGCATCGCAGGTCTGTGCGAAGTGAAACATGTCGTCCCACTGCGAGTAGTCGGTCGTGTAGGTGCTGAGCGAATCGTCGTAAAGCGCGATGATCTGGGCGGCGGCCTCCGCATCGGCACGGGCGTGCTCTTGGTAAACTTGCACCTTGGTCTGCGTCTGCGACCAAGCAACGACGAGGGTACTCCCTATGGCACCCATAATGAGCAGCAGCAAGAGCAAGCTAAGGCGACGATAGAGGCTCATCCTACGATCCTAGGTATAGCAACAGTGTGCAAACGCGTACGCTCAGTATACGTCAGGTGAAGGACACTCCCGGTTCTGACGGCCATCAGCCATTAGTGGTTTTGCAGGATGTAGGGGCGGCTCGCGAGCCGCCCCTACGGAACGTCCGACTCCGCAGATTCACGGTGGCGAGCCACTAGCGGCGTGTCCAGCGACAGCAAAAGGCTCCCTCTCGAACATGGAGAGGGAGCCGCTAGGCTGAGACTACGGGGCGCGTACCGTTTGCTGACCCCTAAAACCTGACCCCTGACCCCTGACCCCTGGACTACTTCCCAACGCTCTTGCCCTCGGTAACCAAGTCAGCGAAGGCGCGGAAGATGTCGCTTTCGGTAACGATACCGACGATGTCGTTATTGCTATCAACTACGGGCAGACTGCCGAAGTGGTGACGTGCCATCAAAGTGGCGGCCTCGGCCAAGGGCGCGTCGGGGCCTACGGTAACGACATCACGGTGCATAACCTCAGAGACTTCCATGCCTGCGTGCAGGTGGCGCGAGGCGGCAAGCAACAGGTCGCGCTCGGCAAGGATGCCGACCACATGCCCGTTGGGATCAACCACCGGCAGGTGCCGCAAATGATGGTACTGGAGGATTCCGAGGGCCGCAAGCGCACTAGATTCCGGCTCAATCGTGACAGGGTGGGCACTCATCCGATCGCGAACCAGCATGGTCGCGTTCCTTTCTGTAGCGGGCGCAACGCCAAGCGGGGGCATGGCGCACTTTTGTCCCAAGAGGCTGCTCTTATTGTTCATCGCTAGATCTATAGTGTATCGTAGGCGTCGTCACGCGGTTTGGGCGATAAGAACCATTAAGACCCCGTTAACGAAGCTCAACTTGAACCGCGCATTTGCTACCAAAGCGCATAGCGCACGCAAAGATTCGCTTTCTTTGTGCTCGCTGTGCGCTTTGGTGCCGTTTTAGCGCCCAATGCCGGCACCGCCAGCATCACCAAGCGCTTTGGCTAAAGCGGATTCTTCGGGGCCTTGTAGACGCCCTCGTGGCGGTGGATGCGGTAGCCAATCTGCTTGAGCAACTCGGTGGCGATGACCGACCGCTGCACCTCGTTCGTTCCCTCGAAGATGCGCGTGACGCGGGCGTCGCGGTACATCCGCTCCAACGGCAGATCCCGCGAGAAGCCCATGCCCCCGTGGATCTGGATGGCCTCGTCAATGATCTCGCTGGCCGCCTCGGTGCAGTAGAGTTTGCAGATGCTGCTCTCGATGGTGGACTTTTTGCCCGCATCAACCCGCGTCGAGCAATCGTAGACAATCTGCTCCATCGTGTAGATCTTCACCGCCATGTCGGCCAGCTTGAACTGGATGGCCTGGAACTCGGCGATGGCCCGGCCAAACTGATGGCGCTCGGTCGCGTACTTGCGGCTCAGCTCAAACGCCTCTTTCGCCGAACCGATGGCCCCCGCGCCCAAGCCAACTCGCCCGATGTCAAGCGTCATCATGGCGATGGGGAAGCCATGCCCGACCCCTGATGCTCCGCCAAGCACATTTGCGGCTGGCACGCGCACGTTCTCAAAAAAGAGGCTACAGGTGTGCGAGGCTTTCAGGCCCATCTTATGCTCGATCTTGCCTACCTTGAAGCCGGGCATGTCCTTCTCGATGATGAAGGCGGTGATGCCGCCCCGTGCCCCTTTGTGCTTGTCGGTGATGGCGTGGACGATGATCACGTCGGCGAAACTACCGTTGGTGATCCACATCTTCTCGCCGTTCAGCACCCAATCGTCGCCGTCAAGCTCGGCGGTGGTCTGGATGTGGGCCGCGTCGCTGCCCGCGTTGGGCTCGGTAAGCGCCCAGGCCCCAATCAGTTCGCCTGACATCATCCCCTTGAGGTACTTTTCCTTCTGCGCCTCAGTGCCGCCAATCCAGACGCTCGCCGAAGCCAACTGGGTGTGCGCCCCGATGATCGTCGCGGTGCTCGCACAGACGCGGTTCAGTTCCTCCATCAGCACGCAGTAGCCGGTGATGCCCATGCCGAGTCCACCGTCCGATTCGGGGAAGGGCACACCGAGCAGGCCCAATTCGCCAGCCCGCTTCACGACCTCAATCGGCACCCGCTCCTCTTCATCAATCTGCCGGGCAATCGGGCGAATCTCCTTATTCGCAAAGTCACGCACGGTCTGGCGCAACATCTTGATCTCGTCGCTGTGCTCATACTCCACGGTGAGTCTCCTTGGGTTGGTAAGGGTGCAGTCACATGCTGCGCCCTGCTTGTTGGCTTGCCCCCGCCATCGCCCGCCACGTCTCGGCAGAGACGACCGGCAGCACGAGGGCTGAGGGGTGCGATGGGTCGTGGTAAAGCATTTGGTCGGCGACCACACCGGCAGGCGCACCGGCATGCAAGGGTCGCCCATCGCCGCTGTTCGCGCTCCAACGAGGGTGCGCGCCACTCGCGACGTGCAACCGGATCCGGTCGCCTGCGCCAAAGCGCATGGCGGTCGCCGACAGGTCAAGCACCAAGCGCAGGCTGCCGTCAGGTTGCGGTTCGCCAACGCCGGGACTGACCCGGATGAGTCCTTCGCAGACATTGTGGCTGTGCCCGTCGGGCCGAACGACGCACAGCCGACCGACAAAATCGGTGTGGGGCAAGGATGAACGGACGTACAGTTCCAGGCGCACATGGCCGATCACATCCACAGCCGCCGCCAACGGTGCCGTGGTGAAGGTAAGCACGTCGGGCCGGGCCTCCAACGGGCGCTGGTCGCGGGCACCGGCTTGCGGGCTGAGCACCGGGCCACCCAGCGCAGGCGTGGGGTCGTGCGGGTTGTACCGATACCGTGAGATGCTTTGGGGCGCGGGGAAACTAGGCAGCGTGGTAGCGAGACCGCCTTCGGCGTGAAGCAAGAAGCGAACCATGCTGGCAGGCGGCGGCCAGAAATCCATCGCGTGCCACTCACGCGAACCCATGAGCGCCACGCGCACGGCCCGCCGCTCTAGCAGTTCGCGCTGCCCCTTCAAATGGGCATCAAACCACCACAAGCCTTCGCGCACACTATCGAAAAGCAGGGCAAGTTCGGTGTGATAGCGGGGCAGCACCGTGAGATAGGGACTGCGCCCGGCGGCGAGGAGGGTGGTGTAGTCGGCTAGTTGTTCGGCCAGAAAGAGATCGTGCCAAGCCGCCACCAGATGGACGGCAGCGTTGATGCGGCCCAAACTTCGCTGGTGATCAACCGTGCGCCAGTAGGGGCCATCAATGGCAGGCTCGGCGAGCCAGTGTTGGAAAAAGGGTACCGTCGCGCCGACCGTGGCTGCGTCGGCAGCAACGAAGGGCAGCGCGTCCATCACGCGGTAGAGCAGGGCCTCGCGGCGAGGGGCGAAAGCTTGGTGTAGCGCCGTGAAACTGAGGGTGCGGCCCGGCAGATCCGTCGCCTTGAGATAGTTTGTCCAGCGCAGGGCTGACTCGTAGCTGAAGCTACCCGCCGGGTTGAAGGAGCGTGCGAAGTGGGCTGACGTAGTGACGGGGACGATGGCCTTGAGGAAGGGCGGCGCATCGGCAGCCACCGCCCATTGGGTATAGCCGAGATAACTGGCACCCCACATGCCCAAGTTGCCATCGAACCAAGGCTGAGCGGCGATCCAAGCGAGGGTGGCGTGACCATCGGCCTGTTCGTGCAGAAAAGGCTCGAAAGCGCCCTCCGAGTGGAAGCGCCCACGGGTACCTTGCACGATGACATGGTAGCCGCGCTCGGCAAAGAACTCGGGGCCGGGCATACTCGAAAACGGGCCAAAGATCCGCGTCTCGGACGGGCGACCGTAGGGCGTGCGAATCAAAATGGTGGGGTAGGTACCAGGGGTTTTGGGGCGACAATGGTCAGCAAAAAGCGTCACCCCATCAGGCATCCTGATCGGCACAGCACGCACAAACGTAACGGCGTGCTCAGGCGGGCGCAGGCCGAGTGCTTGCCCGAGCATAGCGCGCCGGGAACGGTACAGGCCAACCCCGGCAACGCCAGCCAACGCCAGAGCGGTCACGGTTCGCCGCTTCAGGGTCGCACCTGCCGCATAGTGGGGGAATAATCAACGCCGATCTGCCTACTCATCAAAGCTTCCTCGCTTTCGAGTACGGGGCGAACCCTGCAATTTAACACAGCGCGTTATGAAAAGTATACCAAGAGAGTATAGGCCGTGTCAAGATGACGCGATGCGTTAGTTGGCTGGATGGTATAATCGGGCACTTCCTCCCCCTCAAGCGCCCGGAGCGCCGAATGATCGCCTCGCTACGTGGCACCCTGATCCA
>CAIRDL010000268.1 GCA_903877345.1 uncultured Oscillochloris sp.
CAGCACGAAACAGGGTGCAAAGTTGGGAGGCTTGAGCCAGGGCTGGTGCAACCTCCTGGCGGGCGACTGAAGGCACGCCTGCGGAGCCTCGCAACAGCCGGGAGGGGCAACCCCCGGCTCCACAACCTGTGTAGGATTGCTCTATACCTGACGTGGTATACTTGATGGACTGCGAAACCTGATCACAACAGTTGGAAGTTTTCAGGGTTGAGCGTCATGGACATCGCTTCTGCCTCGTGCCCTTACCATTGATGTGCGTAGAGATTCGCAACGCCATACGGTCGCGAGATTTTGCGTATGTACCATACTCCAGCCTGTGCCTGATCAGACTGACCCATACCTCGATTTTTCTGCACCTGCCGAGCATGTCCGCGTCGTCGTCGAAGGCGAGCGGCTGGGTTCTGGCCATCTTTTTAACCCCGCGTTTGCGACTGAGACCGCCCTGATTGACCCACTGCCCCATCAGCGTATTGCGGTTTATGATCACATGCTTCTGCAGGCACGACTCCGTTTCCTGCTTGCTGATGATGCCGGCGCGGGTAAGACGATTATGGCTGGCCTCTATATCCGTGAGATGCTCACGCGCCGACTGATTCGTCGCGTCCTCGTCGTCCCTCCGGCGGGACTCTTGGGCAACTGGAAGAAGGAGTTGCGCATGCTCTTTAGCCTCCCCTTCCGCGTGGTCGGCAGCGGCGAGGCGCGCACGGGAAACCCCTTCATCGGCGCTGAGAGTGACCTGCTCGTGATCAGCGTGGATACGCTGGCTGGGGATCGCATGTTTGGCCGCCTTCAAGAGCCTGCGGTTGAGCCA
The DNA here is from genome assembly GCA_903877345.1 of uncultured Oscillochloris sp. Taxonomy (GTDB): domain Bacteria; phylum Chloroflexota; class Chloroflexia; order Chloroflexales; family Chloroflexaceae; genus CAIWXH01. The sequence goes on from CAIRDL010000268.1 coordinate 812, forward strand.
TACGACTTGGTCATCTTTGATGAAGCCCATAAGCTCGCCGCAGATCGCGAGCCCGACTACAGTATCCGCAAGACCGACCACTATCGGCTTGCTGAGTCGCTCGCTGGCATCTTTAGCGATGATGCGCGCTGGCAGCTTTCCTGGAGCGCACACCACCTGTTGTTGCTCACCGCGACGCCGCACATGGGGAAGGACATTCCTTATTACTACCTCTGGCGGCTTCTGGAGCCTGATGCCCTTGCGACTTTTGAGGCGTTCAACGCCTATCCCGCTGATGCGCGTCAGCGTCACTTTATCCGGCGGGTGAAAGAGGAAATGGTCGGCTTCGACGAGCGCCAGCTCTACCCTGAGCGAATCTCCGATACGCTGAGCTACGATCTCACCCCAGGCGAGCAGAGTGAGCAGGCGCTCTATGACCAGACGACGTCCTACATCGAGCATGCATTCAATCGGGCGACGATCCTCAATCGTTCCGCTGCGCGTTTCGCGATGAGCATCTTTCAGCGTCGCCTTGCCAGTTCAACCTATGCGCTGATGCTCTCGTTTGGGCGGCGTGAGGAGAAGCTTGCACGGCTGATCGAAGCTATTGAGGCGGGGCGACTGACGATAGATGATCTGAACGCCCGCCAGCGCCGCCTCCCTCCTGTTGATGTCCTCGACCAGAAGACCGCCGATGAGGAGCAATCAGAGGATGGTTGTGAGGAACACGAGCTTGCTGAGGATGCAGGACTTGGGGGAATCGTCGCAACCAGCCTGTTCGATCTCAAGGACGAACACCAGCAGGTGCGGCTGCTGCTCCAGCTTGCCGAAACCGTCTACAAGCGTGGCGATGAGGCGAAGTTTGAGAAGCTGCGTGAGGTCATCACCGACCCACGGTATCGGGATGAGAAGATCATCATTTTTACCGAGCATCGGGATACGATGACCTTCCTGGTGCGCCGCCTCGAAGGGCTTGGCCTTACGGGTCAGGTAGCCGCCATGCATGGCGGGCTCGATTATCGCGAGCGTGATGCTCAGGTAGCCTTCTTCAAGCAGCCGGTCGCGGAGGGCGGCGCAAAATATTTGGTCGCTACCGATGCCGCCGGTGAGGGCATTAACCTCCAGTTCTGCTGGCTGATGGTGAACTACGATATCCCCTGGAATCCCGCTCGCCTTGAGCAGCGCATGGGCCGCATCCATCGCTATGGACAGCAGCACGACCCGGTGATCATCGTCAACTTGGTCGCGGGGAAGACTCGCGAAGGGAAGGTGCTTCAGGTTCTGCTGAACAAGCTGGAGCGGATTCGGGGCGAACTCGGCTCCAGCAAAGTGTTTGACATCGTCGGTCGGCTCTTTGAGGGGGTCTCGATCCGGACGTACATGGAGCAGGCGGCATCTGCGGAGCTGACCGCTGATCAGGTCGCTCAGCAGCTTGAAGGTAAGCTGACGCTTGAGCAGGTTCGTGCTATCGAGGTTCGCGACCGCAAAATCTACGGCGATGGTGGCGATGTGCGCTCACAGTTGCCCCGGCTCAAGCGCCACATGGCCAACGAGGAGCTACGGCGACTCCTGCCGGGCTACGTGCGCCGCTTTGTTGATGGGGCCGCTTCGCTGCTCAATATCGGCATTGAGGGTGATCTTGACCGTTATTTCACCCTCCGCCCGCTTGTCCCTGGTGCCCTTGACCTCTTTGCGCCCGCCCTGGAGCAGTACGCCCCTGAGCGACGCGAACGACTAACTATGTATCGCCCCGCACGCGACGAGCCAGCCATCTTCCTTCGACCAGGCGAGCCACTTTTTGAGCGGATACGCGTGTCTGTTGGTGTGAAGTATGGCTATCAAGCGTTGCAGGGTGGGGTGTTTATAGACCCGACTGTGAGCCATGTCTATATGGTGCATCTTGCCCTCGTGAGCATTGAGCGGAAGGCTGACCTGTCACTGAAGCCGCTGTCACAGGCCGAGATACTGGAATATCGCCTGGTTGGCCTCACGCAATTTCTCGATGGAACAATTGAGGAGTGCCCAGTCGAATACCTCTTGCTGCTGCGCGGTGCCGAGAAGATCCCGTCGAGTGCTATTTTGGATGCGGCAAAGGGACAGACCGCACGTGAACGGGCGCGGGCCTATCTTGCGGACGTGCTGACGACCGGGATGGCGTCCCAACACCGCCTAACCCTGGCGGCGACGGTCGAGGAGCGGGTTCGTTTTCTCCAGCGCGGCTATGCTTCTCAGGAGATCGAGCTTGCTACGCAGCGCACGCGCTTCCGTGAGAAGGCTGATGCCGGCGACCCCCGTGCCAAGGGCGAACTGACCAAGATCAGGGAACGCCAACGGCTGCTTGTCCACCGGCGTGAGGCGGCATTGGCGGTCGTGCGGCGTGAGCCTGCGCTTGTTGTGCCGGGTGCAATCTCCTTCATCGCCCACGCGCTCGTGGTTCCTTCCAGCGACCCCGAGGATCGCGAACGCTACGATGCGGATGTGGAGGCGATTGCGGTCAAGGTCGCCCTGGCTTACGAGCAGACCTACGGCGCTACGCTCAGGGATGTCTCAACGCCGCCGAAAGCACGGCTCGCGGGCTTTGAGGATTTCCCCGGCTTCGATCTCTTCGCCCAGCGCCCAGACGGTGAGGAGCGCTGTATCGAGGTTAAGGGGCGCGCCGGGGTGGGCGAGGTTGAGATGAAGGAGAATGAGTGGGCCAAGGCGTGCAACTTGGGCGACCGCTACTGGCTCTATGTGGTGTTCAACTGCGCGACGCCAAGCCCGCAGCTTGTGCGGGTGCAAAATCCCTTCCGCAAGCTCATCGCACGCGAAAAGGGTGGGGTGTTGATCAGCAGGCGGCAGGTGCTGGATGCAGCGGAGTACGAGCTATGAGCATTGCGCAGGCGATACAGGACTATCATCAGAGCGATGTGGGGTACGCCTGGGATGAGTTCTGGGATCACAAGTGTGAGGTGGAGGCTACAGGCGGTTCGCTCCTGTCAGAGGAGCATATCGCTGAGACCAGCCATCGGCTGCTATCCTATCTGTTCAAGTTCGGGATGACCCGTAAGACGAAGCTCATCACGCTGACCGATGCTGAGTTCGGGCAGGTGCTTACTGCGTTGAATGATGCGTATCAGGCTGTCCATGATGTGCGTCTGGAGATGCTCTCCCAAGCGCATCAGCCGAGCGTGGTGACGCTCTTTAAGACGACGGCCAGAGCATTACGAGATCAGGATGTCTCACCTACAATCACGCTGGTCACCAAGATGCATATGGCGCTCTGGGGCGCTGTTCCTGCGTATGATCGCTTGTTCCGTTACGCCTACCGGAAGACTTTTGTAGGGAAGCCGTTCCCCTCTCGATATACCACTCTCTTTGACTCGCTCCTACGGCTGCGAGACCGCTACGACGACAAGTGGGCACCGCAGATTGCTCAGCTCGATCCATCGGTGCGCCAGACGCGATCAGGTGGTCACCAGCCAATCCCTGTGGCCCGGCTGATTGACATGGCGTTTTGGCAGTATGGGAATCTCCACGATCAAGGTCACCACACGCGCTATGACTTCTGAAACTGACAAGCCGCGCCTCATCGAGGTCGCCTTCCCGCTCAAACAGACGTCGCTCGACTCCGTTCACGAGAAGAATGTGCGCCACGGCCATATCTCGACCCTGCATATCTGGCCGGCCCGTCGCCCGCTGGCGGCCAGCCGCGCCGCCCTCATCGCCACCCTGCTGCCTGACCCCGGTAATCCCGAGGAGCGCCAGGAGATCCTTGAGCGGCTGGGCGGTAAGGTTGTGCAGAAGTCAAAAAAGCAGAAGGGCGCGAACGGCAAGATCGAGGAGCGCACGGTTGAGGAGACAGTTGGCGGGGTCTTGCATTGGGGGCGCGAGTCCGGGCCGGATATGGACTGGTTCCGCGAGAAGATCCGTGCAGCCTACGGCGGGCGCGCTCCGCGTGTCCTTGATCCCTTCGCCGGTGGCGGGGCCATTCCCCTTGAGGCGATGCGCCTGGGCTGCGAGGTGACGGCGGTTGACATTAACCCGGTGGCCTGGTTTATCCTTAAGTGTACGCTGGAGTACCCCCAAAAGCTCGCGGGCCAGAAGTTACCTTTGCCAGCCTTCGCCCTGGCTGACGAAGCGTTTATGGCCCAGTTCCGTAAGGCCCACGGCGCAACGCATGCCAAGCCCAAGGGCCGTAAGTCGAGTCAGCCTGAGGAAGCGCAGC
>CAIRDL010000269.1 GCA_903877345.1 uncultured Oscillochloris sp.
ACGCCGGGCCACATCGCGGGCGGCGATACGGGCGATGTGGCGTGCGATCACTACCACCGTTGGGCTGAAGATGTCGAACATATGGCAGCCCTCGGCCTGAAGAGCTACCGCTTCAGCATCGCCTGGACGCGCATCTTCCCCGATGGCGGCATGCAGCCGAATCAGCGCGGCCTCGACTTCTATCGCCGCCTGATTGAAGCGCTCAACACCCGTGCTATCGCCCCTTCCGTCACGCTCTACCACTGGGATTTGCCCCAAGCGCTGCAAGAGCGTGGCGGGTGGCTGAATCGCGACACCGCGCTACGTTTCGCGGAGTATGCGGCCTTTATGTTCCGGCAACTTGGCAGCGACGTGCCCTATTGGGTGACGCACAACGAGCCTTTTATCCAAGCTTTCTACGGTCACGGCAATGGCGAGAATGCACCGGGCCAGCGCAACCCGTGGGCGATCCTCACCGTCGGCCATCACTTACTGCTCGCCCACGGGTTGGCCGTCACCGCGTTTCGTGCCGAAGCTCCACGCCCGCCCCAGCCTGGCGCACCCGCCCCGCAGATCGGCATCGTCCTTTTCATCTGGCCGCATCACCCTGCTTCGCCAAGCCAACGCGACCGCACCGCCAACGGGATTGCCGACGGCGGTATGAATCGCCTCTTCCTGGCCCCGCTTTTCGCCGGGGCTTATCCCGCCGAGATGTTGCGCCACTTCGCACGGCGCGGGATGCGCCCCGCTGTGCGCCCCGGCGACATGGCAATCATCGGCACGCCCATTGATTTCCTTGGTGTCAACACCTACACGCGCCTGATCAACCAAGCCAACCCGTGGGATCTCCTGACGGGCGCACGACAATTGCCCCCGCCGGAGCCAACGACCGCGATGGGGTGGGAGCTTTACCCCAACTGTATTGGCGAGGCGCTGCGTAAGGCCCGCGAGTACACCGCACTGCCGCTTTTCATCACCGAGAACGGCGCGGCCTTCAATGATGTGCTTGGCCCCGACGGCACGATTAACGACCGGGCGCGCATTGCCTATCTGCACGCGCATATCGCCGCCGCGCATCAGGCTATCGCTGCGGGGCTTGACCTGCGCGGCTACTATGTCTGGTCGCTCTTGGATAACTTTGAGTGGTCGAGGGGCTTGAGCAAGCGCTTCGGGCTGATCTACACCGATTTCACCACCCAACAGCGCCACTGGAAGCACTCGGCCCATTGGTATCGCAAGGTTATCGCCCGGAATGGCCTGGATTTTTAGGTCAGGGGTCAGGGATCAGGGGTTAGGTCGAACGTATAGCAATCCTACACAGGTTGTGAAAAGGAGTCGAGCCTTTAGGCGGCCCTATCCTGCTAAAGCCTCGACTCCACGCAACAACCCCAATAGGATTGCCGTATGAGGAAGCCATGCACTAGCCAAGACTGTAAAGTAGTCTAGAACCTTGGCTTTAGATTTTACGCAAAGCTGCAAGGAACGTGTGGTACAGTCGTGAGGTTCAACGGTGAGGCATGTTTTAAAACAGCTTGACAGTTTAGGTAAATGTACCACGTCCTGATGCGCTTGACCTGACCCCTGACCCCTGACCTAGGGCTGTTGCAAAGTCACTTTTCGGCCCTCACCCCCTGCCCCTCTCCCCAAGGGGAGAGGGGAGATTCCGCAACCGTATGCGTTCGGCTCCCCCGCTCCCGCTTGCGGGAGCGGGGGTTGGGGGGTGAGGGATGGCGCGGCAACAGGACTTTGCATCAGCCCTGACCCCTGACCCCTGACCCCTGACCTCTGAAACCTAGAACCGGAGTGAACCATAATGCAAAGTATCAGTTTTGAACGGGCCGCGTCTTTCTACGATGCGACACGGGGCTATATGCCGGGCAGCGCAGAGCGGATCCGCGATGCGATTGTCGCCCAAACGGGGGCGACGGTGCATACGCGCTTGCTCGAACTGGGCATTGGGACGGGGCGCATCGCGGTGCCGTTCCTCACGGCGGGCTTCAGTTACGCCGGGATTGATCTTGCCCCGGCGATGCTGGCCGCACTCGTGGCAAAGGCCAACAGTTGGCCGCGCTTGCCGTTGCTTGTGCGCGGCGATGTGGGGCAACTTCCCTTCACCGATGGCAGCTTCGACGTAATCTTGGCCGTCCACGTCCTGCATCTCGTGGCCGACTGGCGCGCAACCTTGCACGAGGCACGCCGGGTGCTGCGACCGCACGGGGCGCACCTCTTGCTTGCGAAAGATGTGGGCGCAGGGGAACTGCCGGAGGTGCCGCTTGAAGCGCTTGCGCCGCCGATGTTGGCGCAACGGGTCTGGAAGCGTACCCTGAAAGACTTGGGCCTGACGGGGAAGGAAGGTCAGCCAGGGACTAGCCCCCAAGACCCGGCGGTGCGCGAACTGCTTGAAGGTCTGGGGGCCACTGTTACGACGCTAGACCTCGCGGAGTATGAACGCGAGCCGCTCTCGGCCCGTGAGGTGGTGCAAGGCTACAGTCAGCGCCTCTACAGCGCGGATTGGGCGCGTGAGGCGGCCCTGCACCACGCTGCAGTCGCCCAAATCGAGCAGTGGCTCGCCACGGAATGCCCCGAACCCGACCGTCCATTCCCGCGCAAAGGGAGTTTCCGCGTTGTGTTGGCGACGTGGGCGTAGCTGCTTGGGACGAAGGCTCAGGTCGCCTCGCGCATGTCGCGCACCCCAGTGGCGGCGGTGGCCCAAGCGCGGCGGCCCAACACATCCAGTGCTGACGGCATAAAGACCGGGATGTTGACCGTCAGCATCATCGCCAAATCCTCTTGGAGCGTGCTGTCTTCATCGAGGAAACGGAGTACCTGGCGGGGGCTGTTCCGGCTAAAGAGTTGGCTGAAGAACGTTTTGCCGCTCACACGACATGCATCGAGGACATGCAACAGTACGCTATCCAACAGCGCGTGACGGTTGAAGCGCGGTTCTGCGTAGAACGGCTGGTTGGTCGCCTGGAGACTCGCTGCGATCTGCTGTGACTGGCGCTGGATGCGCTGGAAAGTGAAGCCCGTCGAGGCTTTGGTCATCCCGCCCGCCGTACCGATCATCATGACGTGGGGGCTGGGGCGGCGTACAAAGGGCTGATCCGTCATCGGGATCACCCCGTACTCGACATGCTCAATCGCGTAATCGCTAAGCCCCAGATGGGTAGCGATATAGTGGCGCAGGCCCGCATCGTAGAGCGTTTGCTCGGCGAGGGCGGGCGAGAACAGGGTGTACTCGACCAGCGCCGTGCGTTCGCTGGAAGGCAGCACATAGACGAAACGTACCTCGTTGCCCTGCTCGATGCGGAAGTCCATAAAAGTCGCGGCAGTGGGGTCGAACACCGGCGTGGGCGCAGTGATCACCCAACCCTTGAAGTGTTGGAGCCAGTAAATATACCCCGGCGGCACTAAGGCGGGTCGGTAGAGACTGCTGAAGGCCCAATCCCCCGTGTAGGTTTGTCCATCCACCGTCACGGTGACGCCGTTCGCGTCATCGTCAATGCGCTCGATCTGCCCGTAGCGGCGCGTTACATTGGGCTGTGTGACGAGCCAATCGTCCATGAAGCGGTAGAAATCGCTACCGTGGATCAATTTGTAACGATAGGGTGCAATCGCGATCTGCGC
>CAIRDL010000270.1 GCA_903877345.1 uncultured Oscillochloris sp.
CCCTCGGCGACGGTTGGGCCAGCGGCGACGCAGGCGGCGTAACCCATGTCTGCATCAGGGAAGCGGGTGGCGCTGCCGATGGCGAGATCGAAGATCGCCGCCGCCGGCACAATCGGCACGCGCACCGCGCCCACCGCGAAACCGTAGCCATGTTCGCGCAGCCAGCGCACCACGCCGCCCGCCGCGTCGAGGCCCATTGCGCTGCCGCCACAGAGCACAACCGCATGGACTTCCTGCATCATCTGTTCAGGCGATAATAGATCGGTTTCGCGGGTGGCGGGGGCACCGCCGCGCACATCAACGCCGCCCTGCGCGCCTTGGGGCACAAGCACGACGGTTACGCCGGTTAAGGCCGCCATATCCTGGGCGTGCCCTACTGTAAGACCTTGCACGGCAGTGATTGCGGGTGTCATAAATTTAAAAAAAAGAGCCTGAATTCACCGCTGCCCGTTCAGGCGTGTAATGGCTTGCTCGGCGGCACTTTGGAGGTCACGGTAGCTTTCGAGGCCACTAAGGTCAACGCCGTTGGTGACAATGTGCTGGGCGAAACTGGCCGAAACGCCCGCCAACATAGCGTGCGTACCGAGCAGTTCAATCGCCTGGGTCGCGTGCAAAAGGGTCTGCACCACTTCGGCGTTGACGGTCGCGAGGCCCGTGATGTCAATGATGGCGACCCGCGACCGCCGCTTGGCGACGCCCTCGACCAGGGCGGTGGTCAGGGCGGCACCACGCTGAGCATCAACGTGGCCCACAATCGGCAGCACCACGACGCCATCCCAGACGGGCAGCAGGGGCGACGAGAGTTGGGCGACTGTTTCAAGCAGATCGCGCTGGCGGTCGAGGCTAGTCTGGAGGTCGGTGGTGCGCTCATCAATCGCAGCGCGTTGGGTACGCAGATCAGTGACCATCTGGTTAAAATCACGCTGGAGCGCACCAAGTTCGTCGTGGCGGGTAATCGCGACTTGGCCGTCCGTATCGCCGGCACTGATGCGCTGGGTAGCAGCAGCGAGGATACGGATCGGGCGTGAGATCCGGTTGACCGCGATGAGGACGAAGGCGGCTGCCACGACGGCGACGACGAAGAAGAGCAGGGTCGCCGTGGTGAGCGACTCACGCATACTGGCATCAGCATCGGCCAATGGCTGCGCGGCCCCAATGACCAGACTGAGGTTGCCGATGTTCACGGGTCGCCGCACCTGAAGCACCTCCTCGCCCAGAACGCCGTTGGCGACGCCGTCGGCGGTGGGGACGGGCGGTGTCGTATTAATAACAACCGCCAGATTAGGGTGCGCGATCAGGCGGCCTGTAGCATCGAAGACCATCATCGTGCTATGCGGCCCAAAGGACAAGCTTGTAACCCGATCAAAGACTTGGCGCATCCGCACCTTGGCGATCAGCACACCGTCGGGTTTCCCGCTCGGCATATCGAGAGTCGGTACGGCCATCCAGAGCAGCGGTTCGCCATTCAGTTGGCCCAGTTCAAAACCGAGATAATAGGTCTTATTCAGACGCATCGGCTCGGTAAAGATCGCATCGGTGCGGTGGCTATGCAGATCGGTCGGAGCCACCGCGCCGATCCGCGAGACGCGACTAGACTCGGCCCCCAGTTGATCAACAAGCGCCAACTCGTCGAAGGTGTTGCGGTATAAGAGCGCCTCGCGCATCACCGCCTCGCGGGCCAGTACGTTCGTGCCGTGCAGATCAGGATCCTGGATCAACGTGTACAACTCGGTCTCAGCGCCCGCGATGTAGGTCGTGATCTGGTCAGTGGCCTGCTCGGAAATCTGGCGCTCGAACTTCAGCACCTGGGCGCGTTCACGTTGAAAAATGCCCCAGCCCAGCGCCGTCCCGACGACGAGCGCCGGGATGAGGCTGAGCGCGATGAGGAGCGAAGTCAAGCTGACCCGGAGACTACGATTCATGGCATATAGC
>CAIRDL010000271.1 GCA_903877345.1 uncultured Oscillochloris sp.
ACAGTCTGCTCGGCAACTCGGAACTGCTCATCGTAACCCAGACGCAGCGACGGGTAGCCTTCCGGCGTCGTGACTTGGGTCAACTGATGGTGGGCATTGTAGGCGTAAGTCGTCGTATTGCCCCGCGCATCGGTAACACTCGTGAGATCGCCATCGCTATAGGCATACACCAGAGTCTTATCTTCAGGGGCGTGAATGGCAGTGATAGAGCCGTCACTGTTGTAGTCGAAGGTCACGACACGCCCGCTGGCATTGGTAACACTGGTTAGGCGGTCATCGCTGTACGTCAGGGTAACACGATTGCCATTACGGTCGCGCTGCCCAACCAAGCGGCCCTGCGCGTCGAAAAGCTCAACCAGCAGCGTAGCTTTGTGGCGCAACTCGTAGCCATCGGTGACAGCGACAAGCTGATCGTAGCTGAAAGGCGTCAGCGGGGCGAAACTGCTCCCGTCGCGGCGGAAGCTCACCACGCGGCCATCAGGATAAAAGACCTGGGCACCCTGCATGACCAGATTATCAACCAGCAGCAAACGCAGCGCATAAGCGCTCGACCACCCGCGCCCGAAGAGCTGCGGCGGGCCAGCGAGCGTCGTTTGTTGCAGCACGCCGCCTGCCTCGGTGTAGCGCACCGTGCCGCCGCCACTGCCGAACGCCGCCAGCGCATTGTAGACACGAGTGACGCCCAACGCAGTGTCGCCAACGCCCGCCACCGTCAGGTCAGTCACGCTCGTCGTGAAATTGCCATTCTGCGTATTGACCCCATTGCCGCCGGTACCAACGAAGCCGGACGGATCGCCCGCCTGGAAGACGTGCGGGCCAAAATCGCGGGCGAGACCAGCCGGGAGCCTGCTGACGCCGTTCGCAGGAAAAAGCGTAGTGTTGCCCGTCGCATCCAGCGCGGCAAGGCGGAACGTGTTAGTGCCGACACGCGGCATGTTCGGCAGCACAACGGCGTACTTGCCATCGCCAAGGGCTTGCAGCGGGTAACTGGCACCGTTAAACGTCAAGACAACCGTCGCCGCACCATCCGGCGGAGCGACTTGGGCGCGCACCTCCATGTGTCCCAGCCCATTCGGGGCCAAATCGAGCGCCTCAATGGTCAGCGGCGACGGAGGCACAGGCGTCAGCGGAACGGTGGTCGCCGTAGGCGTTGCGGTGGCGGTTGCCGTCGCGGTTGCCGTCGCAGTCGCAGTCGCGGTCGCAGTCGCAGTCGCAGTGTCCGTGGGTGTTGCGGTCGCGGTTGCCGTCGCGGTGGCGGTGTCCGTGGGCGTCGCAGTGTCCGTGGGCGTCGCGGTGGCGGTTGCCGTCGCGGTGGCGGTTGCCGTTGCGGTCGCCGTGTTCGTGGGCGTCGCGGTTGCCGTCGCGGTATCCGTAGGCGTCGCGGTCGTAGTCTCAGTTGGTGTCGCGGTCGTAGTTTCAGTCGGTGTCGCGGTGGCGGTGTCCGTCGGTGTCGCGGTGGCGGTGTCCGTCGGTGTCGCGGTCGTAGTCTCAGTCGGCGTCGCAGTTGCGGTGGCGGTGTCTGTCGGCGTCGCGGTGGCCGTGGCGGTGGCGGTAGGCGTCGCAGTATTCGTGGCGGTCGCCGTCGGCGTCGGCGGCACCGGCGTGGGCGTGGGGACAACTAGCGGCGGGGTACCATCAGTACCTTCGCAGCTATTCGTGAAGGTGAAAGTCCCTACGCCCGCGCTCAGCGTGAAAATGCCCTGTTGTCCAGAGGCCAGACAAGGCGCATAGCCAACCAAATTGTCGGGAGAACTGCGGGCCGCCTTAAGCGTAAAATTGATCAGCGTACCAGGCGTGAGGAGATAATCGACACCATAATCGAATGTGAGCGGGGGCGCGCTGAACGTCTGGGTCTGTGCCCATTGCGGAATTTTCGGATCCGATGTCACCACAGTCAGGGTCAGGTTGACGGTAACGGCATCAGTGCTTCGTGGTGCCGGACCAACCCCCGAGGTAAAGGTCAGGGCGACCTGCGTCCCTACCTGCGTCCCTTGCACGCTGATCGTGCCAGGGCCAGGGACACTTGGGAAGTAGTGATGCGCCTCGACCACACCCGTCCTAACATTCGTGCTGATAAAACCTTTCTCAAGGAAGAGCACTTCTTGGCCGACAAAATTGTAGCCGGTCGCATCATTCACCCCGCTGATGATGTCGGTAAAGGTCGCCGGAGCCAGGGTCGGGTTCACGCGCCCAAGCTGCGGGGCACCGAGCCACCCGGCAGGGCCGCCCGCAGTCTGATAGGCCGTCACATACGCAGGCTGGACAAGGAAGAACGCGCCTGCGACGTAGAGCAAAGAGCCATTGGGGAATTGCTGGGCCGAGGCTCCGCCGAAACTCACCACATTCGCCAACGGTGCACCACCGAGCGCCGTGAGGCCGCGCAGGTCACATTCGGCGATAAACGCCTGTTCGGTCGCCACATCAGGTGCGCCCAGACCCGCACCGGCCTGCGCGCAAGGGCTGGTCGAGGCGGCGGGCAGCAGCAGCGCGAAGGTCGTAAAGTGGTTCGTGGTGGCGATCAAGGTATTCGTGGCCTCGTCCACCACCGACGGCAGCGCCGTCCAGTCAGGATGTTCCGCATCGGTAAAATAGAGCTTGAGCCTCGCCGCAACGTGGTTCAACGAAGCCGGGTAGCGCACCCGCAGCGTCAAATCGCGCTGAAACTGGTGGATCGCCTGCCCTTGGGCATCTACCGCTGTCAGCGTGAAACCTACGCCTACCGCACGAGGGCCGAGGTTCAGCTGATTAGCGTGCGTCTGATAGCTAATCGTGGCCGCGCCACTCACCGCACCCGCCGGCAGCGTGACCGCCAGTTGCCCGTCCGCCGATTGCAGCGTCCCACCCTGCTCAGGCGTGACCGACAATGATTCAGACGAGGCACCCAACGGCGCACTCGTCTGAATCAGCGGAAGAAAAACTCGGTGTGCGACAGCGGCACTCTGGTTTACCGGCGGTGCCCGGCTAACATCTACACCAGCGTCAAGCAGCGGCAACAGCGGATCAGCCGCAGCGCCATTCACTTGTTGGTGGGTCAACTCGGCCAGACCAACAGCCTGGGGCACACCGCCGCCCAGATACGCCAGCGGGTTGGGCGGTGCCGGGCGCGTGACCGTCGGCACTTCAGGCAGTGCAGGGGTTAGTCGTTCAGGGGTTGCATTGGGCAGCGCGGGCGGCACTTCAGGCAGCGCAACCGTTTCGCCCACAGGCGCAACCAATGCAGCAGCCGAGGCCGCCGGAACCGGGGCAAACCACGGCGTCAGCGTGAGCAACATGCTCACCAGCGTGAGCACGTGGAGGAGACGAAACTGGGATGGCTGGCGTCGCATACGAAAAACCCTCCACAACAAGCCACGAAAAACTGATCGAAACTGATCAATCTGCTTGCGCGTTGTGAGGG
>CAIRDL010000272.1 GCA_903877345.1 uncultured Oscillochloris sp.
AGCCAGGGCCGTCATCGCTAAGCTCAATCGTTAGGGAAGCAGTGCCGACGAGTTGCATGCTACAAGTGATGCTCGGTGCCCGCAACGGGTGAAACTTCATCGCATTCTCGATCACCTCGCGGAAAACCACCTCAATGCTATGGCGCGTGAGGGCCAGACTCCGCGTTTCCACGGTGGGGTCAACCTGTAGCGTCAAATCTTCAACCCCCAAGTCAACCGCGATCTGCTCGGCAAGCATGGCGACCTCATTCACGGTCGGTGCATCAATCCCGTAAAGATCGGCGGGCGGGCGGAGATAGTGCAGCACATCCTCAATCTCGGCCCGCAGGCGGCGGGCGCTGGCGAGGCCCACATCAGCGATGCGGCCAATGCTATCGCGATCCATTGTGGATGCGCCGCCGCTTAGGATGTTGAGGCCGCCCAGAATCCCGACGAGCGGCGTCCGCAGTTTGTGCCCAAGCATCGCGTGGAACGTCCACATTTCGCGCTGCGAAGTAATCTGGGTCGTCACATCGCGCAGCCGCAAGACGCGGACATCATCGCCAGTGGTGGGGGGCAACAGGTCAGCACGGAACCAATACTCGGCGGCGGTGCGACTTTCGGGGCAGACGAGGAAGCGCGGCTCATCATCATCAACCGGCCACACGTTCCACGCCTCCGGCGGAGTCGGAATGTAGCGGCGGCGGGCGCTGACGATGAAAGGCTCGGTGAGCGGATTGGTGGCGTCAAGGCCAAGGATTTGGCGGGCGCGAGGGTTGGCGTAGTGGGGCAGGTCATCCGGCCCCAGAATGAGAATGCCGTCGTCACTGTGGTCAACGGCCCAGACGAAGCGGGCGCGCTCCGCCGCCACACGATGCTCCTGTGCCAACAGCTTGCGATAGCGGTTTAGGCGCAGAATAGTCGAGACGCGGGCGCGCAGTTCAACATAATCAAACGGCTTGGTGACGAACTCATCGGCCCCGGCCTCGAAGCCGCGCACCCGCGACTCCCGGTCATCAAGGGCGGTGACCAAAATGACGGGGACTTGCGCGAGCAACGGGTGGGCGCGGATCTGACGGCAAACTGTGAAGCCGTCCATCCCTGGCATCATCACGTCGAGCAGCACCAAATCGGGCGGATCACTGGTCGCTAGGTCGAGGGCCAAAGCACCACTCGCAGCGCAGATGAGCCGATGACCAAGTGGTCGAAGCAGATCGGCGAGGATGTTCAAGATCTGGGGATTATCATCAACCAGCAGGATCGTTCCATGTTCCAGCATAGGTAGGAATGATACCAGATCTGAGGCCCAGGACTGCCCCAGCGCACCGGCTAAAAGCAAAGCGTTCGACACCAAAAGGAGCCAGGTGTTCCCGCGCAGGGGCAGAACAGCAAGCTACACCGGGCCGACCCGCCCCCGCGCTAGTTGCACAATCAGGATCAGTTCCTCATCGGTGGGGCCGCCGCCATTCTGTTCCCACCAACGCCGGTACCAGCGCAGATTCTCGACAAAGGCGGTAAGCACTTCGTCTCGGTTGAGCGGGGGAACCTTCTGGCGCAACGCCTCCAGCGCATCTTCTCGATCAGCTTGACTGATCTCATCAACCGTGTCAAGAATCCGCTCGGCGCGCAGGAGAAACAGCTCCCGCTCAATGGTCGGGAAGCCGTCACCCATTTGGCGGATGTTGCCCAGGTAGCAGACGGTGCGCTGCCGTGGGACGCCCCGCTCGTCACGATAACTCGCGACAAGGTAGGCGTCGTAGAAGTTGGTATCGGCAATTGAGGCGTTCTTATGCCGCCGCACCACCCAACGCACATACATGGTCGTATCCTCTAAGCTGTTGCTTATTATACCACAGCAGGTTTGCTTTTTGAATAAATGACAAGGGGCGGCAAACGTGAGGCTGCTTTTCCCCCATGCCCGAGGCCAGAATGCCGCCACGCTTGCCCTGATCGTAATAGTTGTTGCCCACAAGAGGTAATTGCACATCACCCCGAATAGTGAAGATCTAAAGGAGTGCGCGGTGCATTAGGACGCTGTTCTAACGCTTGTACGTGGTTTTCTTTGAAAAAGTTGTTACATATAGTGCAAGAGCCGCTACTGTCGGGGGCTTGCACGGCGTTTGTCCAGATTGCGGCTTTTTTTACCCTATGCTATACTTCCGACCATCGGAGTTTGCACGATAAGCGCCCACGCTTTCACCCACGTCGCGGTGTGTATGGCCTCTTTCCTTGCATTAGGCGGGAGGCTGCGGCAGTCGTAGGGCAATTGTTCAGAGTCTACGACGCCAGCATGCTACGGGGGTGCGGCCCAGGAAAGCACCAGCGTCTGTAGGTGTAGTCTGTACTCTGTACTACAACGTCCCTGCCCCAGCTGCAAGGAAGAGGGAAGCCCGCATGGGGTTCTTGCGCCTGCTGATCAAGACCATCCGTTTGGCGATTACGCGCATCGGGGCGGGTTGGATGTTCGCCCTCCTGACCTTCAACTTCAACCGCGTCGCTATTGCCGACCTCGGAGCCATCGCGGTGATTGTCACCTCGCTGATTGGGCTCCACCACTTCATTTCTTTCCTCTATCCCTACTGGGGGCGACTCTCTGACCGCCATCCGCTCTTTGGCTACCGGCGCAGTCCTTACATTCTCCTCAGTGGCCTGCTCGCTTCGCTGCCGCTGCTCTTTCTGCCCACCATCGCGGTTGGCCTCGGTCAGCGTAGCCCCGTTGCGACCTTTGCGGCCTTCCTGTTGATCGCCTTCTTCGGTATGGCAATGGCGATGAATGGCAGTTCATCCAATGCCCTGATCACCGAGCTTGTGCCGCCCGCGCAACGCGGCGGGGTGGTGGCGGTGGTCTGGGCGACGGTCATTCTTAGCGGGATTGCCTCGGCGGGCGTGTCACGGGTGATTATGCCGCAGTATTCGCCCGAGGCGATGCAGTTCCTCTATAATCTGACCCCGGTGATTGTGCTGGGCACGATGCTGCTTGGCCTGGTTGGCCTCGAACCCCGCATCAGCAAGGCGCAACACGCGAAGCTGTTGGCCGAACAGCCCCCCGAAGGCGATTCGCCCCTTGATACGCTGCGTATCGCCGCCCGACTGATGCGTACCAACCCCCAGGCGCGTGGCTTCTTCTTCTATGTGCTGCTCGGCATTATGGGCATCTTCCTGCAAGATGCTATTCTCGAACCCTTTGGGGCGCAAGTCTTCGGGATGAAACAGGCCGCGACGGCAGCCTTCCAACAGGTCTGGGGCGGCGGGGCGCTCATCGGGATGTTTGGCATCGGGTTCGCTTCCAATAGCTTCCCAATCACCAAAAAGCTGATCGCCACCATCGGCGGACTCGGCATCGCCGTGGGCATGGTGCTGATCGCCACCGCTAGTTTGACCCGTCAGGAAATTTTGATCAACCCTGGTCTGTTCGTGTTGGGATTGGCGATTGGCTTCTTCAATGTCGGTAGCCTTTCGCTGATGATGGAGATGACGATTGATGGACAAGCGGGTCTCTATATGGGCATTTGGGGGATGGCCCAGGGGCTCGGCAATGGCTTTGCGAATGTGCTGAGTGGCGCGCTGCTCTCGGCACTGGTCGAAAGCAGGTTGCTCAGTGCCCAACTGGGCTACGCCTTGATCTTCGGCTTCGAGGCGCTGCTGATGGTCGCGGCGGTCGTCATCCTGCGTGGCATCAGCGTCCAGACGTTCAAGGGTCTCACCCACGAGGATGTCAGCACGGTGTTGGCCCTGGATACGGCGGGCTAGCAGGTTTCAGGTGCCGGGTTTCAGGTTTCAGTCCGAGCGCAGCAGAAAGCTCTGCGTGTGCCGAAACTGTAAAATTCCTGCGAACCTTGTCTTTGGGTTTTAGAGGTTAGACTGTAGATTTTCCGCAGCAGGCCGCGCTACGTTTGCCCGAACGGTAACGTTGTCGCGCACCCTGGCCCTGAAGAAAAGTTACTGCTCATGATGTACACACCCGACCAACTCCGTAGGCGTGAGGCGTCCCGGTGGACGAAGGTGCAGATCATTCTGGCCCCGATCCAGTTCGTCGCCTTCATCGTCAGTTTTGGCCTCGTGATCCACTATTTGCTCACGGGCGATGGCTTCCTGGCCGCGACCATCTCGGTTTGGGTCAAGATCGCGCTGATTTGGGCTTTGACCATTACCGGCATGTTGTGGGAGCACGACATGTACGACCACTATTTCATGGCGAAGGAGTTTTTCTGGGAGGATTTGGGGAACCTGATTGCGATCATTACCCACAACCTCTATTTTGTCGCCAAGGGCATGGGGGCCGATGAGCGCACGGTGATGTGGGTGATGGTCTTTGCGTATGTGACCTATCTGTTTAATGCTGCACAGTTCTTGGTGCGTGGTGTCCGCTCGGCACGACAGCGACGGGCCATGCAACAGGTGTCTACGCAGCAACAGGTTTAGACAAGGTTTCAGGGGCCAGGTTTCAGGTTTCAGGTCGAACGCAGGAGAGAGCCGTGCGCTCGCCAAGACTGTAAAGTAACCACGAACCTTGGCTTAGCCGCAGATCGTCGTCGTTCCTGTCTTCCGCTGTGATCCGGCACACTGGTGCTGGTTCCAGTGCAAATTCGCTCTAGAAAGCGATGTCCTTATGCCGATCAAGTCGCGTGCGGTTGTCATCCCTCGCCGTAACACCGTTGAATTGCGGACGGTGCAGGTGCTTGAACCGCGAGCAGGTGATGTGCTGATCCGCACCGCCTACACCTCGATCAGCGCGGGCACCGAACGGATGTTGCTCGATGGGCGCATGCCTCACCCGGCGCTGCTCTTCCCGGTGGTGCCGGGCTACGAAACGGTGGGGCAAGTCGTCCAAGTGGGTGCCAAGGCGCCAAAAGATCTGTTGGGCCAGTGGGTGTATGTCGGTGGGGCGCGCTGTTTCCGTGGGGTCAATCCGGCCTGGGGCGGCCAAAGCGAGTATATCAGCGCGGAAGCCGAGCGGGTGGTGCCGTTGGGGACGATTGATCCGGCGACGGGGGTCATCTTGGCCCTCGCCGGTACCGCGCTCCACGGGATCAATCTGGCCCAGATCAAGCGCAATGACCGGGTGCTGGTCATTGGGCAAGGGATCGTCGGTCAGTTGGCCGCCCGGCTCGCCAAGCTCCAAGGGGCCCAACACGTCGCCGTGGCCGACCGGGTCGCCGTGCGTCTCAACGCCGCTGTGGCCGACCAAGTGATTGATGTGAGCCACACTTCGCTCGATGAGGCGCTCGGTGAGGCCAACATCAACGTGCTGATCGAGGCCACCGGCTCGATGCCCGCCCTCACCGGGGCGCTGCCGTTGCTCGCCAATCACGGGCGCGTGCTGCTGCTTGGCTATTACGACTACATTAACATCCCCTACGCTCCGGTCTTCATGCGCGAAGCCCAAATCCTCGTCGCCCGCGAGTGGCAGTTTGGCCCCGATGGTGACTTGCCCCGCGTGCGCGACCTCATCGCCTCCGGCGAACTGAACGTGGCGGGTCTGCTGACCCATCGGGTGCCGCTCGACCGCATCCAGGCGGCGTATCGCTTGGCCTTTGAGGATCCAAGTTGCCTGAAACTGGTGATCGAATGGCCCAAGGAAGATGGCACGGGGCCGCAGTAGTCGTGTTTGAGCTTGCCTAACGAAAGCAAAACGCTATGGCCCCGAACCCCAAAGGCGGGCGGACGAAGGCCCGTATGCTGGCTGTATACGGGAAGGGCGGGATGGGCAAGTCGTTCTTCACGACCAACTTGGTCAGTAAACTGGCCCAGCGTGGGCAGCGCGTCCTGCAACTTGGCTGCGATCCGAAACACGATAGCTGTAATGCGCTCTTTGGCGGCGTCAGCCTGCCCACCCTCGGCGATGTCTGGCGACAGCAGAAGGAGGCGGGCCGCGAAGAGGAGTTGCAGGCCCACGAGGTTATCTTCAAGACCCAAGTACTCGGCACCGCTACGGTTTATGGCTGCGAGATTGGTGGCCCCGAGGTGGGTCGCGGGTGCGGCGGGCGTGGTATCACCTTCGGGTTCGATACGCTCGAAAAATTGGGCCTGAGCCAGTGGGCGCTGGACTATGTGGTGATGGATTTCCTGGGCGATGTGGTCTGCGGCGGCTTTGCGACCCCGCTCTCGCGCTCGCTGGCCGAGGAGGTGATTATCCTCTGTGGCAACGACCGCCAGAGTCTCTACGCGGCCAATAATATCGCCAGCGCCGCCAAATATTTCGCCAGCATGGGCGGCCACACCCGGTTGATTGGCCTGATTGTCAACCGCGACGATGGTTCGGGCGTGGCGGCCCACTTCGCCGAGCGGGTCGGCCTGCCGGTTTTGGCGAGCATTCCGCTCGACCGAACGGTGCGTGAGTTGGCGGACGCCTGCAAGTTGGCCCTGACCGAGCCGCGCTTCGATGCGATTTTCGAGGGTCTGGCCCACCAGATTATGACCCACACGCTGCCCGCCGTCGCCATGGCCGAGGTGCATCCGCTGGAGTACAAGGCATTCCTGAGGGTGTTTGGCACCGAGGAGCCGAACCACGTGCCCACCGGGGCGTCGGCGGCGGAACTCATGGGCGACCGGCAGGTGCGCCCCATGCCGATCCTCACGCTGGACTTGATGCAGCGGGCGGTGACGGAAAAGCCGGAACTGGATCAGGCCACGCGGTTTGTCGTCGGGCGCTTGTTGCAGGAACTGGGCCTCTATGTCACCGAGGCGAACCAAGACCCGAAGAAGGGCATGGTTCTGACGGTGGACGGACACACGACGGTCTGTTTTGGCGATGAGCGCGAGTTGGAGAGTAAGTTGGCGATTCTGGCGGCCCTGCAAAAGTCGGGCGAGCCGTACCGCTATGTGGATCTGCGCCGTCCGGGGTCGCCGTTGTATCGCTAGGGACGATTTTAGATTTTAGAGCAGCGGAAAAGGTAAAACATCCCAGTCGCTACCTGATCCGTGATCCGTGACCGGGTCGCGCCCTGGCCGATCACGAATCACGCATTCTGCGTCACGACAGGGGATGAAGCATCTGAAGGAAGCATCCGAAATGCGTCTAGCGCTGGGGAGTGATGAGCGAACCTACCTGACCGAAGCGTTGGTGGCCGAATTAACCCAGCGCGGGCACACCTTGATCCTGATTGGCCCGCTTGCGGGCGATGCAAGCCCCTGGCCGGAAGTGGGACGGGCGGTTGGTGCGGCGGTCGCCACGGGTCAAGCCGCGCAGGGCATCGTCTGTTGCTACACCGGCACTGGGGTCAGCATCGCTGCGAACAAAGTGCCAGGGGTGCGGGCGGCCCTTTGCCATGATGCCCAGACCGCCGCCGGGGCGCGTACCTGGAACGACGCGAATGTGCTCGCCCTCAGTTTGCGTACCACCACGCCCGCCTTGGCCCGTGAAATCCTCGACGCCTGGTTTGCCACCAGCACTCCGCCCGAAGAACAGCCGACCATTGACCTCGTGCGAGCGCTTGATGCGCCCCGCACCGCAAGTGGCACGTCAAGCTGATATACCTCCGACACACTTGGTAACTGAAGCGAGTAGCATGAGAACAAGCTAGGGTGCGCAGGCTGACACCCTCGCCCGCATGTTTCAGCCTAAGGAAGTAGCAGGTGTGTGATGGAGCACGATCTCAAGGTTGGACAACGAGCCAGTATGCGTCGGACGATCACTGAAGCCGATATCGTGCTGTTCGCCGCCGTGACGGGCGACCAGAACCCGATGCATACCGATGAACTAGCCGCGAATGAGTCACGTTTTGGTCGCCGCATCGCTCACGGGATGCTTGCCGCCGGCCTAATCTCGGCGGTGCTTGGGATGCGCTTGCCCGGCCCAGGTACCGTCTATCTCAAGCAGACGCTCTCGTTTCGCAAGCCGATCTACATCAACGACACCGTGACTACCACCGTTGAGGTAGCCTCGATCCGTGCGGATAAACCCATCGCGACCCTCACCACCACGGTGACGAACCAAGACGGTGTGGTGGTCGTCGAGGGTGAATCGCTCGTCTATAGTGACCGCTGCCGGGGCGACGACTCGGCTCCGCAGAGTAAGCCGGACGCGGTGCCGGAACTGGTGCTCGTGCCGGTCAGTGCCGATTAACCCAAGGGAACGTAACGCGCAAGGCGGTGTGAGGAGGAACCAAGGTTCTCCCCACACCGCCTTTTTCTTCTTAGTACGGCAACGAGATTTTGCCACAGAAGCCCACAGAAAACTATATTTCTGTGCGCTTCTGTGGCCGCAGGAAGAAAAGAAGTCTCGTTGTAGTGCTAGAAAGAGCGATCAGCGACTTACAAATGAGACAGCACTTGGTAGCAATATTTAATGATAAGAATTCAGAAAATGTACGCTCTCTTGAAGAAGCAATTAAGTCTTTGCCGGGTGTTAGTCAACTTCGTCATAAACCAGTCGTCAGAAATTACGAGGTCGGCGAGACAATTATAGCACAACTAGAGAAGGTATCTCTAATACCGACACTCTTTTTTGTCGATCCTTGGGGTTATAAGGGTCTTTCTTTGCGCCTGATTAACTCAGTGTTAAAAGATTGGGGATGTGATTGCGTATTCTTCTTTAATTATAACCGTGTAAATGCAGGTTTGGGGAATGATGTCGTCGAAGACCATATGAACGCATTATTTGGAAAGGATCGAGCAGATCAACTCAGACCCAAACTCGCGGTATTGGCACCACAAGACCGCGAGTTGGTAATAGTAGAAGAATTAATGCAAGCCTTTTGTGAAAACAAGAAACGGTACGTGCTACCCTTTCGCTTCAAGAACGAGAAAGGATCGAGAACAAGTCATCATCTCTTCTTTGTGAGTAAGAACCCTTTGGGATATAGCATAATGAAAGAAATAATGGCGAAAGAAAGCTCGACCTCAACTCAAGGTGTTCCTTCATTTGAGTATAATCCTGCGGATTTGCGACAACCTCTTCTATTTAAGTTAACACGCCCTATCGACGACCTTACAGAAATGCTTTTAACAACATTCGCCGGACAAACAGTTACAATGCAACAGATCTTTGATAAGCATAACGTTGGTACACCCTATATAAAAAAGAATTACAAGGAGGTTCTTAGTCAATTGGAAGCAGAGTGTAAGATTGTTACAAATCCGACCTGCCCTCCAAGACGAAAGGGGACGTTTGGAGATAAGGTACTGGTAACGTTCCCTCCAAGATAATTGAACTAGTAGTCTGTCAAGGCTAGGTTGAATAACAATCGGCATTCTGGTATCCTAGCGGCTCTGTCAATCCTTTTGTGCGTAGAAGGAGGCCGCAGATGCCGAAGAAAGCGTTTCAGGTGCAGTTGACGCTGGCGGAGCGTAC
>CAIRDL010000273.1 GCA_903877345.1 uncultured Oscillochloris sp.
CGGGACGCTTCGCTGCGCTCAGCGTGACCGCGTGCCTTTTGCGGTAGGGCATGGTTCAAATCAGCTTGACAGTCTATTCAGTTCGTAGTAGCGGCTTCAGCCGCGTTACAAAGCCTTGCACGAGGCTAAAGCCCCTACTACGAACTGTCAAACTGAAACCGCCGATCCTGAACCATGCCTAGTGCGAAATATGCCTCAGCGCTGCACGACCGGCAAGTAGACCTTCAGCTTCACCGGCACCGGCGTCACGATTGGCGGCACCGTTGGCGCGATGTAGACGAGGCTGAGTTGCACGATGTCGCGCACCGTGGCGTCGTTGCGCGAAGTCGCCTCGATCTGCAAGACTTTCACCGTACCCGAGGCGACGGTTGGCGGCACCTTCACTTGTACCGAGACCGCCCCCGGGTCACCTCGGTCTACGCCAAGGCTGGTCTGGCCAAGCACCACTTCCCAACCGTTACTCGCCCCAACCACCGCCAGATTGAAGGTGTCGTAGGCGCTGCCGAGGTTTATCACCGCCAGGTTGTTCAGGCTCACGGTTTCGCCTGGGCTGACCCGGCGCGACTGCGATGAGGTGAGGTTGAGCTTCGCCACCTGGGCCACCGTCAGCCGCTCAATGGCCTGGGCCGTGATGCTGGGGTCGCTCAGCAATACGATGTTCACGGCGGCAAAGTTGATGTCGCCCGCCCGTGTGTTCTCCTGAATCCGCACTTGCACCGTCACGATGAAGCTCTCCCCTGGCCCCAAGCGTATGAAGCTGGGTGTCACCGTCGCGGGCCAACCGATGCCGTCAGCGGTAGACAAGGTGAATTCACCCGTCTCCGAGCCGATGTTCGTCAGCGTGTGGGTGATTTCCACCGTGCTGCCCGGCGCGCCCGTCGCCGCGCCCGTGGCTGGCGTCAGCACGATGCCCAAGCGCGGCCCGATGCGCGTCACCAGTTCCGCCGTGTCAAGGGCGCTTCCCGTGCCATCACCGACCAGCAACCGCACCGTGGTGGTGTTCGTCACCCCCGTCGCCCCGTTGATCGGCGCGGTCACATTGACCGTGAACGTGGCTGTCTGCCCCGGTGCGAGTACCAGTGTGGGGACGCCGCCCGCCACAGCACTCCAACCGGTGCCGCTGTTCTGGAGATCCAGCGTGTACGAGGTCGCCACCGTGCCTGTATTGGTCACGGTAAGAGTGTAAGAGACAGTCTGGCCTGCATCAACGTTGTTGCGCCCGCCCAGCGACAGGTCGCCCGCGCTAATGCGCGCCATCGTAAGCGTATCGGTGACACTCTGACTCGGCCCGTTGGTCTGCCCCGTCGCGGTGAGCGTAATCGCGTTGGTGGTGCCGCCCAGAATGTTCGCGCCACCCACAGCGATTACCTGAACCGTCGTAGGCACGCCTACAGCCAAGTTCGTCAGGACGGTTGGCGATACGATGGTCGTCCAGCGCGAGTCACTCTGCGCTACGGTGAGATCAAAGCTATCGGCGGCGTTGCCCGTGTTGGTTAGAGTATGGGTGAAGGTGACCACCTCACTCGGTCCGCCCGTGGCCGTCAGCCCAGTGGGGGCGAGCACGAGACTACGCACCACGCCCACCGTGACGCGGTTGGGTGCCTCGTAGGTCACGTTCGGTACCGCTATCGGCATCTCCGTATTGTCTGCCGTCGCAAACACCGTCAGATCTACCACACCAGGCGGCCAACCCGCCGGTACGACCGCCTCGACCGTGAAGGTGCAACTCGTCCCCCACGTCAGCGAGATCGGGCATGTGGTTGCAAGGACGTGCGCTGTCCAGCCCGACGGCGGCGGCGTTCGCAGCCCGACGGTAATGGGCACCGTCGCGTTGCCGGTGTTCGTCACGATATTGGTGAACGTCACCGTCACCGGCACACTGGGGAGCACCGGGTTTACCGAGGGCGTTCCAGGCTCAATGACCACCGCCCCGCCGCCCACGACAATGAGTGTTACCACGCGGCCTTGGTCTGCCGGCGAGGGCGGGAGCGGGGCTGCACGCGCAGGGGCCGTGGCGGTAATCGTCGAGGTATACGTACCCTCGGCGGTACCTGACGGCACACTGTACGTCACCGTCACCACCGCCGTTGCCCCCGGCGCGAGGCTTGTCAGGGCGGGCGTGCTCGTCATCACCCCCGTAATGGGCGGAGCGACCGGGGGCGTGGTTGCCGAGGGCGTGACGTTAAAGCTATCCGACACATTGCCCGTATTTGTCAGCAAATAAGTGACCGTGATATTCGCCGTCCCCGCAGGTCTGGTAATCACTTCACTTGCCGTCGGCGTGAAGCTAAAGCTCCGCACCATCGGGATGAGCGTAATCGTTACCGGGCGGCTCTGCGAAATGCCGGTGCCTAGGGCGGTAATAAGCGAGGTGTACGTCTCCGTGGTGGTACTGGTCGCATCAACCCGGTACGTCACCGTCACTGCTGCCGTTGCCCCCGGCGCGAGGCTCGTCGGACTCGCCGGAACACTAACCACCGTGGGCGTCGTCATCGTTTGGGTGCCGCCCGTCGGGGTAGTTGCATTCACACTAAAACTATCGGTGACGTTGCCTGTGTTGGTCAGCGTATAGGCAAAGCTGAGGTCAGTACCGCCGCCGGTGGTCGTCAGTGCCTCCGTTGTTCGCGGCGCAAAGCTGAAACTCCGCACCACCGGAATGGTGATGTAGTCGCTCTGCGCGGCAGTGATGGGCGTTGTGCCCTGCGTACTCACATTAAAACTGAGCGTGATCGGCGTAGTGGACGAGGGGAGCGACGGCGTGTTGACGACAATCGTCAGGGCTTGGGTCAATTTCGCACCGAGCGTGAAACTCGCCGGAGTGACCGAAGCGATGTTCCAACCCGATGGCGTGCTGGCAAAGCTCGGCGTGCTCACCGTGAAGGTACCCACGAGGTCGCCGGTATTGGTGACGATGTGGCTGAACGTGACGGTTGTCCCGGCCCGCTGTTGGGTCAAGGGGCCAGAGACGGCGGGTATGGCGGGGCTAATCGTGCCAATCGTGGTAGTGTCAGTGACGGTATTGGAACCCACGAGGCCCGCGAACGCCCGCACCATCGTGACATCTGTGGCACTCGCTGAGGACGGCACCGCCACCGTGACGACGAAGTCGGTTGAACTGGTGAAGCCGCTGGCGGCTGCGGGCACCATCACCTGGAACGGGGCCGAGGCCCACTGCGGCGTCTTCGTCGAACTGAGCACAATGGTGTAGGTAAGCGGCACCGTCGCGTTGTGCGTGAGCGTGTGGGTGTACGTTCCCGTATTGCCGGGGAGGACGCTCTGGCTATTGGGGTTGGCCTCGCCGAGCGTAAAACTTAGCGGCACACACGGTTCAGTTGTCCCAGTATCGAGCGCTACACTGAAGGGCGAGGTGTTGTTGCTGAGGTCGGTCACGGTGGCGGTAAGGTAACGCTGACAGACCGGCACCGGGATGCTGAAAGTGCCATCACCAATCGTCAGGCCACTTCTGAGGTAGACCGGCCCCTCGCGGGCCGTCGCCTCGGTGGATAAGCTCGTGGTGAAGAGATCGACGGTGCAGCCGTTATTACAGCCGGTGTTTCCTATGATACTCGGCGGGGAGCCAGCCACGAACGCAAGGCCCGTGGGTGCGGCCCGGCTCCCGTTGCCACCGTTGGCGAGATAGATACCGTTGGGAGGATAGGTGCGGGTAACGCTGGGATTGGCGTGGAACTGGGTAGTATTACGGGAGAGGCGCACGCCACTCGAGTTCTGCACCATGATGCCGTAACCGTCGAAATCACCATTACGCACCAACCGGTTATCTTCGATAACATTAAGGCTGGCCGAGTCAGTGTACGTGCTTGTACCAACCCAGATGCCGGGTGCCGGAGAACCCGCAATCCGTGCCTGCCTATAGGCCACCAAGTTCGAACTGATCGTATTGCCCGTCCCTCGGTAGAGGAAGATCGCCTCATAGTACAGACGCGGGGCTGAGATGGTGAGTGGGCGCGTGGCGAAATAGATCTCGCCACTGGCCGGGGCACCGAAGGTATTGCCCACAATCGTATTGTTGTCGCTACTGGTGGTAGACGTGCCGAGGACGATGCCTTGGACGAGGCCACCAATGAGATTGCCCTGGATCGTATTGGCAGTGGTTTTCTGGAGGATAATACCGGCGGAGTTTGAGGTGCTATAGCTGGTGTTCAGCGGTGTGGCCCCGTCGGCACTAACCCCGATGTAATTGCCTCTGATGATATTGCTGCCACTGCTACAGGCGCTCCTGTTGCAATTGGTCTCACTTACAATCGCGGGGGCGATCAGAATACCGCCGCCAAGTGTGCTGTAGGCGATAATGTTGCGGTCGGCAGTGGTGGCCCCACCGATGACCACACCCGACCCATTCTCAAGGAAGATACTAGCGTTCCCAGCATTGGCCGTCCTCGCGGTCGGTGTGATCGGCGTGGTCGAAGTTGTCCCCGCCGTGTTGGTGCCGATCAGGTTGCCTTTGATCACCACGTTAGACGAGCGCACCCGGATGCCGTAGGTGCTGTTGGCGCTAAGCACATTCCCCGGCCCCACCGTAATTGTGCCAGCAACCGTGGTGGTGAAACCGATATAGATGCCGGGGCCACCATTACCCTGCGGACTACCCGCTCCGTTTAGGCCAATGTAGTTCCCGGCGATAGAGGCGTTGCCAATGCAGTCACTCGTATCATTGGACAGATAAATTCCACCCACGGTGTTGTTAGCAATGATGTTGCGGTCAACGCTGTCAGTCCCGCCAATCGTAGTCTCATTTGGGCCACAAGCCCCAAAGGAGCCGAGTTGGACCCCGACCCCGTTGGCAACCAATCCGCCCGCTTTCGTCACCCCGAGGTAGTTGCCGGTGATGGTCGTGTTGGTCGGAATCATGGAGGGAGCAGAGGCGCCGGTGACCTGAATGCCTGCTACATCCGCAGCAGAACCGTTGGGCAAAAAGCCGCCGATCACATTCTGGCTAATCGTCGTACCGCTACTCCCATCGGAGACCGTAATGCCGGCGTTAAAAAGGTCAGCATAGGTAGTGGGAAGATTGGAAGGCAGACCGCTGCCATTTGGCTTAAGGCCGATGTAGTTGCCAACGATACGGTTATCCAAGTTCTGGATACTGGTGGCACTGCCAAGGTACACACCACCCGCGAGATTCCCCGTGATCACATTACGGTCGCTATCAGTATCGGCCCCAATGATGTTATTGTTGGCACCGTCACCGAGAAAAACCCCGTAGGAGTAATTGCCACGGGGGAGGACACTGTCTGATTCAATGCCGAGCCAGTTGCCGTAAAGCGCATTGCCGCTACCCCCTTTGATGTAAATCCCTGAGCCGGCGCTACTGCTATCAGCCCCGGAGTTGCTGAAATTGACGATTACGAGGCCACGAATCGTATTATTATTCGACCGAATCGTGAGGCCATTGGCCGCCGGCATGGCACTTGCCGTGAGATACGTGCCGTCAATTACGATGGCATGATTCGCACTCGTCGCGTCAATCGTGGTTGAACCACCAGTGAGAGGGAGTAGCTCCGTAGTAGGGAGAAGCGAGCCACTAAGTCCAGACTGAAACTGGATGGTCGTCCCACTAGTGGCATTGGCTAACGTGATCGCCTCGCGCAACGAGCCAGTCCCGGAGTCATTCAAGTTCGTAACAATGATTGTCTGGGCATACGCCGGGCGGGCGACCGGCAACGCTACGAGGACGAGGATAAGCAGCACCGCAAGGCTGAGTTGGCGTTGGAATGGCTGCATCGTGGTGCCTCCTTTGGAGGTGAGTAGAAATCTGACAGGTGCGCGCAACGGACGATCTGCACCTACGCAGGTACTTTCGAGCGCGCATCTGACAGGTCTTATACGGAGCGCGCACCCGCCAGGTCTTGCGGTAGCGCAACGGACACCTTTACACCCACGCAGGGCATCCTGATGCGCTCAACCTGAAACCCGAAACCTAAAATCGCACTACCGC
Organism: uncultured Oscillochloris sp.; assembly: GCA_903877345.1. Taxonomy (GTDB): domain Bacteria; phylum Chloroflexota; class Chloroflexia; order Chloroflexales; family Chloroflexaceae; genus CAIWXH01. Next base: position 5,957 of record CAIRDL010000273.1, read on the forward strand.
AGAAGGAACGCTGTGGCGCATGGCATGCTGAGCGCAGCGAAGCATCTCTCCCGGCCCGCAGAAAGACCCTTCGCTGTGCTCAGGGTGACATGAACCTGGTGACAGCGTTCCTTCTGCGGTAGTGCCTGAAACCTAAAACCTGAAACCTGGCCCCTAAAACCCTACCGTGCAATAAGCGGCAGATAGATTCTCGGCAACATAATGCCGTAGATGAC
>CAIRDL010000274.1 GCA_903877345.1 uncultured Oscillochloris sp.
GGCGGCGTGGTGGGCGACTTGGTGGGCTTCGCTGCGGCGACGGTGCTGCGCGGCATCGCTGTGGTGCAACTCCCCACTACGCTGCTCGCAATGGTAGATGCAGCAGTCGGCGGCAAGACCGGAATCAATCACCCGTTGGGCAAAAACCTGATTGGCGCGTTCCATCAGCCCCGCTTGGTGCTGGCCGATACCATCACGCTGACCACGCTCCCACCCCGCGAACTGCGCGCCGGTTGGGCCGAAGTGATTAAACACGGCATCATCAACGATGCGGGGCTTCTTACCGATTTGGAAGGACTGGCCGCCTCTCATCATTGGGATGCGCGTCCTTTGACGAGCTGGCCCGCCCACGACGAGGAACTGGTTGGTTACCTCACGGCCATCATTCAGCGGGCGGTCGCCGTGAAGGTTGGCGTAGTGAGTCGTGACGAACGTGAGCAGGGCGAACGCATCACGCTGAACTACGGTCACACCATCGCGCACGCCCTCGAAGTCTTGACCGGCTACGACACTTTGTTGCACGGCGAGGCGGTCGCAATGGGCATGCACGCCGCCGCACGCCTCGCCCAGGCGCTGGGGCTCTGCGACATGAGCCTGGTCGAACGGCAGCGGCGGCTGCTTGCCACCTACGGCCTGAATGTGACGATGCCTGCCGGTCTCGATCCGACAGCGGTGCTTGCCGCCATTTTGCATGACAAAAAGGTGCAGGCGAAGCAAGTGCGTTGGGTGTTGCCCACCGCCATTGGGGCGGTGGTGGTGCGTGATGATGTGCCAGAGGCGTTGGTGCGCCAAGTCATTGGGGGCTGAGGATTTTCGGTTTAGATTTTCGGCAGTGGCGCATAAGGAACGCAGTCACCCTGAGCGAAGCGAAGGGTCCCGACCGGGATTATTCACTTCGCTCAGAATGACAGGACGCCTCACCGCAGTAGCGCATAAGGAACGCAGTCACCCTGAGCGAAGCGAAGGGTCTCGACCGGGATTCTTCGCTTCGCTCAGAATGACAGGACGTCTCCCAGCGTTCCTTCTGCAGTATTGCGATTTTTGGTTTTCGGATTGCTGTAAAGGAGTAGTCTTATGTCTGAGGCAATGATCGGCGTCATTGGGGGGAGCGGGCTGTACGCGATGGCGGGCTTGACGGACGTAGAAGAGGTGCAACTCACGACCCCGTTCGGTGCGCCGAGCGATGTGTATGTCGTCGGCACCTTGGGCAGCCAACGGGTCGCCTTCCTGCCGCGTCACGGGCGCGGCCACCGGCTCAACCCCTCAGAGGTGCCAGCACGGGCCAATATTCACGGCTTCAAGCAACTTGGCGTGCGTTACCTGATTTCGGTCAGCGCCGTCGGTTCGTTGCGCGAAGACTACGCGCCCGGCCATGTGGTGATCCCCGACCAACTCTTCGACCGCACTAAGGGCCGTGCCTCAACCTTCTTCGAGGGTGGCGTGGTTGCCCACATCAGCTTTGACAAACCTTTTTGCCCCACGCTGAGCGAGTATTTGTACACGGCGGCGCAAGCGGCGGGGGCGACCATTCACAAGGGCGGGACAATGGTGGTGATGGAAGGGCCAGCCTTCTCGACCAAAGCGGAGAGTGAAGAGAACCGTCGGCGCGGCCACAGCCTGATTGGCATGACCGCCCTGCCCGAAGCGAAACTGGCCCGCGAGGCCGAAATCGCCTACGCCACCCTGGCAATGGTGACGGACTACGATGTCTGGCACCCCGACCACGACTCCGTTACCGTCGAGACCGTCGTGGCCGTGCTAAACGCCAACGCGGCCCTGTCGCAACGCATCGTGGCGACCGTCGTAGACCGACTTGCCGACGGTTACACGAGCATCGCTCATAGTGCGCTTGCGACCGCCATCATCACCGACCGCAGCCGCATCTCCGCCGAGACGAAAGAGCGGTTGCGCGTGCTTACGGGCAAGTACCTTTAGGGGGATGGGGATTGGGGGATGGGGGGCGGGGGGCGGGGGGCGGGGGACGGGGCAAACGCACCAGGAATTTATCGGTTAGACAAGGTTTGTAGGTACTTTAC
>CAIRDL010000275.1 GCA_903877345.1 uncultured Oscillochloris sp.
CATAATCGAGGCGGTGTCGAAGTTGATCACCCGCCCCAATTCATTCAGCACGAGGCGCAGCACCTCGTCAGGGTCAAAGGTCGAACTGAGTACGCGGGCCATCTCGCGGAGCGTGTCGGCGGTGCGGCGCTGTTCCTGCTCGGCGGCGAAAAGTCGGGCATTCTCAATCGCGGCGGCAATGGAGGTGGCGACGGTCATCATCAACTCTAACTCATCGGCGCTGAAGATCAGCGGGCCTTTGTAGCTGTCGAGCGAAATAGAGCCAAAGACGCGGTCGCGGCTGATCAGCGGCACGATCACCAACGACTGAAGACCCATCGCCCGCCAGAGGTCGCGGGAAGCGAACGCCAGCGGGTCATGCTCAAAATCAGTGATCACGACCGGCTGGCGCGTCACCATAATCTGCTTGAACACGGGGTTGTCGCGCAGATCAAGTTCGCGCCCAACGATACCCGTGCTGGGATACTCGGCGGCGAGGTAGCCCCGCTCTTCATCAATGAGCATGACGGTGCCGGGTGGTCGGCCCAGAAGAGTTGCACCAATTCACGGGCGGCGAGGTCGAGAATCTCCCGCTGATCGAGCCGCGCCGACAGCACCGAGGCGATGCGGTGAACCAAGGCAATGCGATGGGCCTGACGCTCGGCAGCCTCGGCGTGGGATTGGGTTTCGATGAGCAGGCGTTCGCGCTCTTGGAAGAGCCGCACTTTTTGGACGCCAAGGCTGATGTGGCTCGCCACTTGATTGAGCAGATCAATGATGCCGTTATCGTAGCAATAGGAGCGATAGTCTTGGATCGAAAGCACCCCTATAATCTCGCCATTGCGGGCGACGACAGGCACGCCCGCCCACGAGCGAATCGGGCGAGCGGGCACGACAGAATGCGGCGTGATGCCGCGCCGCGCTAATTCCTCTGTTTGCTCGGCCAAATCATGAAAGAGCAGCGGCTCGCGGTTGGTCAGGATCCAGTCGCTAAGCGAATCCGGAATGACCTTGTGGCCCACCAAATCCAGCGGAATCCACTCGCCCTGTTGCACAAAAACCGCGTTGGTAATCACGCCACTCGCGGCCTCACAGATCAACAGGGCGAACACCGGGCTGCCCGTCGCCTCGCTGAACACCCGATAGACCTCAGCCAGCATCTGGTCAAGATCAGCCGAGGCGGTGATCAGCTTGCCAATCTGGCCGATCACCTCCAATTCGGCGATCTGGCGCTCGCGCTGGGCGAGCAGGCGCATATTCTGGATGTGCAGGGCCACTTGGGCGGCAACGCTATGCAGAAAATACTCATCGCGGGCGCTAAACACATTGGGCGTATAACTCTGGATGCTGATCATGCCGATGACGCAGCCATCGCGGTCGCGCATGGGCATGCCAAGCCACGAGCGGGATGGGCGCTGCGAACCCGTGGGCGCGGGATCAATCTTCGGGTACGTCTGAAGTTCGGCGGGCAGATCGCCAAAGCGCAGCGCCTCGCCAGTCAGCAGCATGTACGCCGTGAGCGAGTGCGGGGGCGGGGGTTCGTTATCCCACGTGCTGTAGGGTTGGCCTTGGTCAAGCGTCAGTCCATTGGTAACCACGCCGCGCTCGGGGTCGTAGATGATCATTGAGAAAACATCAAGGGGCAGAAAGGCCCGCAGCGCATCGTGGACACTCTGGAGCAGGGCGCGGGCGTCTTGGGCGGTCGAGGCGGCGGTGCTAACCTCACCCAAGGCGCGCAACTCGGCAATTTGGCGCTCGTGCTCTTCAAGCAGGCGCGTGTTCTCAACGACAATCGCGATTTGGTTGGCAACCGACTGACCGAGGCTAACCGTGTGCTCGTCAAATTCGCGGGAGGCAAAGCCAAAGAGACTGAGGGTGCCGGTGACGACGGAGCCGATCACTAGGGGGAGGATGAGCGAACTCTCGAAGGTCGGGAAGACCTCGAAAGGCAGCCCGATGCCCTGATAATGCGCACACCAGTCGCGGGTGATAATCGTCGGCTGCCCGCTAAACACCACTTCGCGAATGGGGCTAATGCCGAGGGGCGAGCGCCATGTGCGCTCCACGTATGCTTCCGAGAAGCCGCGCTGAGCGTAGAGGACGAGGTTTTCGCGGGGTTCGTCAAGCAGGCGCACATTGCCAGCTTCAAGCTTGAGCAAGCCGAGGACGATATCGAGCGCCCCGATGAGCGATTCCTCAAGCGGGCGGCGCTCGACCAAGCCTGCGGAGATGGCGCTTAGGGCGTTGATCTCCTCGGTACGGGCGTCCACCTGCGAGGCGAGGGCTTCACTCAGGCGACCCATGCGCTCAATCAGGGCCACATTCTCAAGGGCGACCGCAAGCACATTCGCCATCCGTTGTAAGAGGTCTTGGGTTGTTTCGTTGTAAAGCCCAATGGTGTAACTCTGGAGCGAGATGACGCCCACCGAGGTGCGTCCGATCAGCAGAGGCACGCCAAGCCACGAATGCGAACGCTTCTCGTGGTTGCCAAAGGGCGTTGTGCCTAAGGCGGGGTCGCGTTCGGTGACGAGGTCGCGGTAGAGCAACGGTTGCCCACTCCGCACGACATGCCCCGTAATCTGGCCGTACTCCACCTCCTCAAGATACTGGGTTAGACCCTCATCAACGAACAGCGCACACTTAAAATGGCCGGGTCGCTCATCACAGAAGGCGATATAGGCGGCATCAAAGCTAAAGACGGTCGCCAGTTCGCGCTGAATCGTGCGGAAGATCGCCTGGAAATCGGGGCGTTCGCGGCAAGCCAGACTAATATTGTAGAGTGCGGCGAGGACGCGCTGATCCCGCTCTTGTTGGCGGCGCAACAAATCGCGCTGGTGCTCAAGCTCAAGCATTGCGGGATTGCGCCGCGTGACGAGCTTCGACATAAAAGGTTCCTGGGCTACCGCTCAAGGTGTTCCCCGTTTACGCCTTGAACGGCAAGTCTACCACCTCGGCGGCGACATCAGCCACCGTCAGGTGAGTGCCGGGCGCGCTGTGCGCCATATTGACATACGCCAACCCAATTGGCCCGTAGCGTGGCGACACGACAAAGCTGGTCAGAACGCCGACCGCCGTATCGGCTGCCGTAAGGGTGGCAAGCGGCGCGTCTGTTGCGAGGATTGGCGGTGCGGCGAGCCGCAGGCCACGCAGGCACCGCACCAAACGGCCCCGGCTCTCCATCCGGGCGATGATTTCTTGACCGACGTAGCACCCCTTGGTAAAGCTCATCGCGTAGCGCAAAGCCGCTTCAAGCGGCAAATACTCCAGACTAAGTTCCCGCCCATACGCGCCCCGCCCCGCCTCAACGCGCAACACCTCGTAGGTAGCGGCATCGAGTTCGTGCGCCCCGGCTACCCGCAGGGCCGCAGCGAGTTCGGCCAAGGGTGCGGGCGGCGCAATCACCCAGAAGCTAGGTTCGCCGGGTTCAGGGTTACGGGCCAGATAGAGCGGTGCCTCGCGCCAAGTGGTCAAAACGATGCTGTGGGCGGGCAGCGTGGTGCCAGAGACACCCAGACGCTGTAACAACGATGCAGCCTGTGGCCCATAGAGCGTCAACTGGCCGAGGGTTGCCGTGGCGTCTTCAACCTGCACTTTATCGTTAAAAAAGCTGTTTTTGCGCAGGTACTGGGTAATCGCCGCACCGCGTCCGGGGCTTGTCACCAGCAACAGGGCGTCGTCAAGGGCGTAGACCGTCAGCAGGTCAATGATGCGGGCAATGGGCGTCGTCAGCACCGTGGCGGTGCCCTGACCGGGCCGCAAGCGCTCGATGTGATTGGTCGAGAGGCGATGGAGCAAAGCGGCGCGGTCGCGGTCGCGCATCCAGACGCGGCCCCGCTCCGCACTAGAGACGAAGGCGGCACCCATAAGGGCCGCAACATAGGCCACCGGATCCGCATAGGTGAGCGCACTGCTCGGAGTTTCGTCCATCGCTAACCGCTTGCGGCGTACCGCCCGCCTGCGCCTCTTTCACCAAACTTTGACCTTTGCCCATCATACCATGATCGGGTTGCTGTGGGCATGTTGCAAAACGAGCGGGTTCAGCGCAAAAGCCTACATCCGTTCGATGGGCAGCAGACAGCCCATCTGAAGCCTACACGTCGCGGGCAGTTCAAGCAGTTGTGGCGGCTGATCTGAGCGCTGCCACTCTACGGTGCGGCGGCGGGGATCCACAAGCAACACATCAAGGACGCCAACCCCCAGATAAAGCGCCACCGCGTCACGATCCTTCTGTTCGTAGCCAACGCTCAGTACCTCGACCACTGCACCGGGGATAAGGCCGCTGATCGCTCCATCGGGGCGTGGCGGTTTCGTACAGAAGATCGCAATGTCGGGGCGTCTGAGCAGGTTGGGCGCAAATTGAATGTAGGTGTCGGCGATGTGGTGGCAACCGCAAGCCGCGTCGGGCGCGTTATGGCGGGTAAGGTTTTGGCGCAGGTCGTCCACCACACCGTTATGCAGCGCCCCCGGCAGCGCTTCCCAGGTCGGCATACCCCCGGTGATCTCCAAGCGTACCCCGTGGTACGCCAAGCGCTGGAGGTCTTGGTAAGTTGGCAAGCTCATAACGGGGTGCCCCCTAAGCCAAGGTTCCAGGCTACTTTACAGTCTTGGCTGGCGCATGGCTTCCTGATGCGTTCGACCTGACCCCCGGCCCTTGAAACCTGACCCCTGACCCCTGGCCCCTGACCCCTTGGCTTACGGCTTCACCCCAAGCTCAGCCAAGCGTTCGGGCGTCGGGTCGCCCTCAAGATTCCACCCGTGGCGGCGGTAATACTCCTTGATCAGATCCGCAAATTGGGGGAGATGACTGGCGGCGCGGCCTGTGGTGAGCGGTTCTTTGCGCCAACGAGTCGGCAGTTCGTCGCGGGCACCATTATCGGCGTAGCGGCGGGCAAAAAGCCGTTCGAGCGTGATAATGCGTTCGCCGCTCCGGGCCATCTCGGTGCCACTCAGCGCAATGCCTGTCGCCGCCGTAGTCAGGGCGAGCAACTCACCAGGCGCGATTTGGTAGCCCATGAGGCCAAGGCGACGGCACATGCCAACCGCATCAAGTACGGCGGCGAAACGTTCGTGCCAGATTAGCCGCACAAGCTTGCCCTTGACCCCTTGGGGATGGGTCGGTTCATCAGGCAACCAAGCGGGCGGCTCAGGCACCAACTCCTCGTAGGTCATGGCATAGCGATAATCGCCGCCGATAGGCGCGGTCGCCATTGCCAACGCCACCTCAGGGAGCGCTCGCGGGTCAAGGGCGGGCATCGCGAGCCCCTTGACTTGCGGCGCAAAGGCCGAACTGCCCCAGAAGATCTCCTGCATCTCACCGACCCCAAGCGAGAGGACATCGCGCTTCTCCTGGCGCGCCCCGAGGCGTTCGACAGCAGCGATGACCGCGTCTGCATCACCCCAGGGCAACGTGGGCGTCCGGCTAAGTTGGTCGGCCTGGCACTCCATCAGGAATGCGACGGCGGCACTGGTGGCGGCAGGGTCGAGACCAAGCCGCAGACAACGGTCAGCGAGGTGCGTCAGGGTGTCGAGGCTGGTAAGCCCACAACGGGCACCAAAGCCAGCGACGAGTTCGAGGCCAGGAAGCGGCGCTTGCTCACCGGGGCGCAGTTGGGTGGCGAAATAGCACGGCATGGGACAACCGGCGCACCCCCAGTTCCCGGTGCGGCGTTGCGCCAGTTCTTCACGGGCCGTGGCGAGACTAGGCGGGAGATCGTTGTCGCGGCCATTGTGCGCGGTAAGCGCACCGTGGGTCTTGGCGTGGTCGAGGAAATAGGCGCTACCGGAGCGGGTGAGATCTGCCGCCAAGGGGCTAGTTTCGACGCGGTGGCGGATCGAATCAAGGGCAGCAGCGAGGCGGCGCGGGTCGGGGGGCATCACGGGGGTGCCGTGGCGAATGGCAATCGCCTTGAGTTTCTTCGCTCCCATCACAACGCCAGTGCCGGCGGGTTCGGCCATATAGCGCCCCTCGGCCACAATGCTGGCATACGCCACCTCAGCCTCGCCAGCGGGGCCAAGACAGGCGACCACCACATCATTGCCCAATTCGGCGCGCAGAGCCGCAGCGGTAGCGACCGTGTCGTAGCCAACCAAGTGCGTAGCTGGACGCATCCGCACCTGATTGCCATCAATGAACAGATAAACCCAATCGGGAGCTTGGCCGCGCACGACGAGCACATCATAGCCAGCTTGGCGCAGCGCGGCACCCCAGTGTCCCTGGGCCCAACTGTAGCCAATGGCCCCCGTGAGGGGTGATCGGGTACCAACAACAAACCCCCCGGTGGCGAAAGCCCCGGTGCCTGCCAGCGGGCCAGCGGCGAAGATCAGCAGATTCTCGGGGGCCATCGGCGGCGTTTCGGGGGGCAAATGGTGCCAGAGCAGCCAAGCCACGGCACCTCGCCCGCCCAAATAGTCGCGCTCAACCGTCGCGGGCAACTGCTGGCGCGCGTGACCGCGCTCCAGGTCAATGGTGAGGGTACGCAGAGCCATAGTTGGGAGGTGAACGACTAGGAGCTAGGGGCGACCGCGTGTGTTCGCCGTGCCTACCTCCGCGAAACCAGTTTGGGGGTTGCCCCACGGCTCTATTATAACGGTTAGCCAAACTTTCAGCTTGCCGCTTTGCCCTCACAGCTTCCCGGAAGCTACCGCCGCAGTCGGCGGAACGCGTGCCGCACCACAACGCCCAACGTGCCGAGTTGTCCCGGCCCCACCAGTACCATCATCAGGGCGAGTAGAATCAACAGCCAGGGCCAAGCGTTCTCGAACATACGCCACCTCCAATGGCACGTCGGTTGCGTGATACGCCTCTCTAGCTGGAGCATCAGCTCCTTAGTTAATGCCAAGCTGAAACAAAGCTAAAGGCTTGCTAAATTCGACTTTAGCCATCTGCGCTGGCTACGCGGCGTAGGCAAGCGCATCAGTCAGGCGGTCGAGCAACGCCTTGAGGATTTTCACCATGTCGGGGTCCGCAAGCGATAGCCAAGGCAATACTGCGGCCCATTCTAACGAACAAGCCCCCCGTAGCGCGTGCTACGAGGGGCTTGCAGAAGCCTCAAAGGTTGGTGCCAAGGACCGGACTTGAACCGGTGACCCCCGCATTTTCAGGGTGATGGGGCGTTTTACACGAACGTTCGTTCGTGTCCGTTTAAGGCTTCTTTCCGCATTGGGATGCTGTATACACGGCGTTGGGTCACGCCACGGTACGCGGGTGTTCGTGGGTGTTCACATCTTTGGTTGTACGCCGGTTGTACCGCCTCCATCCGGGAAGGGGGCGCACGATGATCACCGAACCCCTCGCCGCTGCGCTGGCTACGCAGATTGACCCTGACCGCGCCGCGTTCTACGCCGCCCTCGGTTGGTCAGACGGGCGCGTTGAAGTGATTGCAGGCACCAACCAGCCTGCCAACCCCGACAAGATTGATCTGCTCGTCTGGAACAAGGCCACCTTTGGCAACCGCGACGTACCGCATACCCGGCAGTGGTGCGACTCCGCCAACGTGACGGCCCTTGACCGCCATGTGGAGCGCTTGATCGAGCGATGGGGCAATGTCTACGTGTCGGTTGGCACGTATGGCGAGGAACCGAATCCCTGGAAGCCGGGTATGCGCCACAGCCGCAATGTACCGCTTCCCCGGTACGGTTTTATTCTGGATGATGTGGTTGACCTCGCCGCATTGCCGTTGCCGCCTACCTGGGCCACTGAAACCAGCCCCGGCAACCATCAGGTCGGCTATACCTGCACCACCGTGTTATCACCTGCATGGGCCGCTGCGCTTGGGCAAGGCGCGATGTGGCGAACGGGCGCTGACCCAAGCGGCTACGACGCGCAACAACTCATCCGCGTACCGGGGAGCCTGAACACCAAATACAAGTGCGCGGGCCGCGCTGGCGACCCCAAGGCGGGCATTGAGCCGGAGGGATGGACGGTGCGCCTCGTGGTTGCCGATGGGCCGCGCTATGCTGTTGAAACGCTTGCAGCGACGTTCCTCCCGGATGGCATGGACGAACTGCACCGGGGCGGGGCAAGTGGCACGCGGCGCGATACTGTCAGCAGCCACGTTGAAGCGGGCGACGAGGCGCAGCGCCAGTGCGACACCCTTGAAGCACAAGCAGCCCTCTGGCGACCGCTGGTGCGAAGTGGGCGCGGTGGGTTGCTGGCAGACGATGGACACCCCCGCGCCTTCACGAACCTCCAAGGGACAGCCCGTAAGGTTTGGGATGGGGCTGGCACCGGCGACGAGAGCCGCGATGTGTTTATTGTCGCCAAAGGGCTGTTGCTCCACGGCTACGACGACGCCCAAGCCTTCGCCCTGTTGGAACACTTCGCCTACAAGCACCGGCCTCATTACATCCTCCGTGGGGCTGCTCAGGTGCGTGTAGACATCGCTCGTGTCCTCTGGAAGGTTGACGCCGAGCTAGGCGATCAGCGACAGGTGCGCCGCGCCGTACTTCCCGCTGATGCACAGCCCCAAGCTGGCCCAACAGCCCCACGTACCCGCCCGAAGCGCGGGCCGAAGTCTGGCGGGCGCAATGCCCAAGTCGCCGAACTGCACAACACCCTCGCCAAGCTCCCTGCTGATAGCGACGGCTGCCGACGCACAACACGCGGCGTCTTGGCCGATGCGCTTCATGTCTCAACCCGCTTGATCACGAAGTATCTGCCCGACCTCGCCGCTTACGGCTGGACGGTGCAACCTGGGAAGGATGGTATCGTGGCAAGACTGGAACCAGTACCCGATGTAATTAGCTTCCACCCTGGAACAAACTCTCGTGTAATTAGCTTCCACCCTGGAACAAACTCTGTCGCCAGCCCCGATGTAATTAGCTTCCACCCTGGAACAAACTCTAGCGCCGATGGCATTGGGACGCGGAATAGCGCTGGTTCTCTACAGGGAGATCACACCCCCCCTGTTCTCTGCCCTCCTCTGGTGGCTCTGGCCCCCGTCCTGAAAAACTACGCCCCCCAACCTATCCACACCGACGCGCCCCAGGTTGAGGCACCGCCCGCACCCGCTGCGCCCGTTGACGAGCTACCGGCCACGCCTCTGCTGCAAGTGTCCGGGCCACTAGCGACGGACGAGCGGATCGGGGCGGTGCTGGCGACCCTTCCCGCCGTGTGGGGCGACTGCCTCACCCTCGCTGAAGCGCATGGGGTCAGCCTCCACAGCTTGCCGCCGTCTGTGCGCGCAGGCACGGGTGAGCGGTGCCGTTGGCTGCTTGCCCGCCGCATTGTCGAGGCCACAGCCAGCGGTGCATCCTCGCCTAAGCCTGCTGCGCCGGTCGAAGTGCCTGCCCAGGAGCCGGTTGTCGCACCCACGGCCCCGGTTCTACCCCCTGAGCAGCCCAAACAGCCTGCCCCAACACCAAGCGTCGAACGATTCGCCCCGCTCAGTTGGGGCGACGTTCACCAATGGGGGACGCCAGAACGCGCCGGGATGGTTGACCGCATCCGCGCAGCGCTTGCGGCCAAGCAGCAGGCCCAGGCACCTGTTGATACGCATGTGGAACATTTGGGGATACCTGCTGAGGTTCTGCCAGCCCTCACACCCACGCCGTCCACCGAAGCACCTGCGGAGGCGCAGCAAGCATTCCTGTGGGCCGCAGCGCTTCCTGCTTCCCCTGAGCAGCCTGCTGCGGCCCCTGCCCTACCCAATACCACCACGCAACCCATTCCGCCTGACACCGTTGGAGCGCAAAGCCCTGACTCTGGCTCAAACCGAAGCCGAGGCCCGCGCTGGTCGTCAGTCCCTTCGCCGAGAGCATCCAGGGATAGTCCTGGGGCTTCGCCTGTCGCACGCTGCATTCCCTGAGTTGATGAAAGGCACCGAATCGTGATCCAGAAGAACTACCATCGGACAAAGCTCAAGCCCGTCGAGTTGCACCAGATTTGGGAGGGACTGAACGAAGAGCAGCGCGTCCCGTTTCTCGCTGCGTTGAGCGAGGAAGCCTCAGATGGCAGACTCAAGGCGCAAAACGAGGCCGATGGACACCAATGCACCCGCGATACCGCGTTGGCCGCGCTCCCGGCGGCTGAGGAGCGCCTAGCACGCCTCCGGCCAACCCCTTGTGCCAGTCGCGCCGGTAGCCGCGCCGATGGTGGCCCCTGCGCCCGTGGTGCCGCCTGCACCGTCCTACCCGCTGCCAGCCCGGACAATCTGCGACTAAGGCTTCTCAGGGAAAGAAGTTTCACAGGCAGCACGCGAACCCGCCCGGATTGCCGCCTGCCGTGGCACGCTAGGCCAGTCTGTAAGCAAAGTGGTGTGAGTGAGCGCCCACGTTGCAGAAGGGCCACAGAAGCCCGCTCACACGTTCGGCTCGGACGTTCGCCTTGTCTCAATGCCTGCGTCGGTTCGACTCGAACCCGCCGCCGCTGTCAGCCATATCAAGTGCGTCGAGTTTGCCTTCCGCAAGCGCCTCATCTGGCCGCTCAAAGAGGATTGGTGTTTGCTGCCCGATCACCGCCGGATCGTCGGCGAGGTAGATCTGGTGCTTGGCGCGGTGATCTATCCGCATCTGGCGAATCTCAGCATCAGACAGCGGTTGCTCACCAGCCTTGGATCGTCGTCCCTGCTCCTTCGTTACCTCGCGTGCAAAGCGAAGCCGTAGTTCTTCTTCGGCGTCCCGCAGGCTTGCGTACACCTTCGGCTCTTGGTCGCCAAACGTCTCGACCTTGAAAGCCCCACTCGGCAGGGCCAGCACAAAGCCTGGGCCTTGCTTCGGGGGCGTTCGCACGATGGCGTGCTTGCCTTTGCCTTCGCCAAGCGATGCGACATACGATTGCTTTGCTGCCGCCCGTCTGACCGCAATCGTCTGCTTCACCCGCTTGTTCTTCCCCCGCTGCCGTGCCTGCTCCTGCTCCTTCCGCGCACCCGCCTGGGCCGCTTCCGCGTGCAGTTGGGCTACCCGCTCGTGATGCCGTTCTTTGATTGCTTTGAGACGGGCGATTTCAAGTTTGAGGGCTACCGTATTCGATACGTCCGGTTCAATCGGGGTGCCGCGCATCCTCGCACTGCGTACCTCTTCGGGAGTCGGTGGCGGAGTCAGGTTTGTCGTAACCCGTGCTTGACGTTGCGCCTCGTAATGCGCCCGATGATCTGCCGCCGATGCCGCAACATCTACCTGCGCCTGCCGCAACTCTTCCCGTAACGTCTGCAACTCTTCTGTAAGGCGCAGCTTGGCTTCCGCACGATCATCAGCCGACGCACGAACACGCACCTTACCTGACGGCGCAGAGGTTGGAGGAGTAACGGGTCTTCCTTGGCCCGCACGAGCGCGTGCAAGTTCGTCCCGTAGGCGAACTACGTCCTCGGCTGCCTGGGCCTTCCGCGCTAGTCGTCGCTTGCGTTCTGCGTCAGTCTCGTTTGGATTTGCCACACCCACCCCACAGGCTACTCAGGAAGGACGCTCTAGCACGACTTGTCGAGGCACCTGTACCGATACAGGTGATCGGTGTCATTCCCTAAATCGTTCGCACTGATAGTAGCTATTAAGCCGTTGTATCAATACTATAGCGTTTCACCTTTGCCCCGCTCCAAAAACACAAACGCAGGGCTTCCCAATGCCCTGCGCCGCCTTCGCTCCCATTGCTCTCTGTTTCAACATCGTGTGGCGCTGAACACGCCTGCGCTGGCGTCCTAACGCGTATCCTGATGGGCAGAATCGCGCCTTGAAATGCTCGCTAGGAGGCTCACCCGTTGGGGGTTGCGTCTGTCGCTTCTGCCTGAGTAGCTTCACCGGCGAGCGGCAGAATCGGCAAGTGGCACCCAAGTGGGCCAGTTCGCGCAGCGCAAAATGCCCCTTCCCGACTGACCTCAATTGCGTCTCCTTCAGCTTGGCTCTAGTATAGTGTTAGCCTTGACTGGTAGAATACACCTTGATCGTGAAGTTATGCCCCGGAGTACCCGCTATGCCCACGCCCGCCGAAGTGCAGCAGTTTGTTCAACACTGGGAAAAGGTTACACTCAATGAGAAGGCGGTCGCCCAATCGCACTTTAACGCGCTGTGCAAATTGCTCGGCCTCAAAGGGCCGGTGGAGGCCGACCCTAGCGGTACGTTTTTTCGCTTTGAGAAGCCGCTTACCAAGTCTGGTGGCAAACAGGGCTTCGCTGACGTGTGGTACCAAGGCCGCTTCGCGGTGGAATACAAGACCAAAGGGAAGTATGCAACGCTCCGTGAGGCGTATTCGCAACTTGAACTCTATAAAGACGACCTTGCCAATCCCCCCGTCCTCATCGCCTGTGATATTGCTCGCTACGAAGTGCATGTTGTGTTCACGGGGTATACCTCCCGTATTCACACCTTTACCAACCAGGAGCTAGAGAACGCCAGTGTGCGCGAACTCTTGCGCCTTGCTTTTACTGCGCCAGAGGAACTACGCCCGGTTGAACCTGTGGCGACGATTACAAAGGCGATTGCGGGGCGTTTTGCCGAAGTCGCGCAGTCGCTTGAAGGGAGGTTTGCCCCAACCGAGATTGCCCACTTCTTTATGAAGATGCTCTTTGCGCTGTTTGCGGAGGACGTGAAGCTGTTGCCTGCGGAGCTTATGAGTAAGAGCATTCGTAAGGCGATCCTTAACCCCAGTGAGTTTCCAGACCGAGCGCGGGGGCTGTTTCGGGCGATGCGGGAAGGTGGCTATTTTGGCGTAGACCGTGTACCGTGCTTTGATGGGTGGTTGTTCAACGATGACGAAGTGTTGCCGCTCAACGCTGATGAACTGACCTTGCTTGCCGATGCAGCCCGCCATGATTGGACGGAAGTTGAGCCGGGGATCTTCGGCACGCTCTTTGAGCGCGGGCTTGACCGGGCGAAACGCGCCCAGCTTGGGGCGCACTACACCAGCCGCGAGGATATTCTGCTCATCGTTGAGCCGGTGTTGCTCCAACCGTTGCGCCGCGAGTGGGCGGAGATCAAAACGGGGCTTGTGGCCCTCCGCGATCAGTGGGAGCAGGTAAGCAGTAGTAATGCGCGATTCAATCTCCAGAGTGTTGCCGAAGGGATGCTTTTTACCTTTGCGGATAAACTCTCAACAGTGCGTGTGCTTGACCCGGCCTGCGGCAGTGGCAATTTCCTCTACGTGGCGCTTACGGCGCTCAAGGATTTAGAGTTAGACGTTTGGGACTACGCGGGTGGCTTGGGTCTGCGCCAACCCGACCTCAACGTCTCGCCCGCGCAGTTCTTTGGGATCGAGAAAAACCCCTTTGCGGCGGAACTCGCCCAGGTGGTGATCTGGATCGGCTACCTCCAGTGGCAACGGGTCAACAAGCGCTTGGAAGGCTGGCCCAAAGAACCGATCCTCAAAGTGTTGCACACCATTGAGAACCGCGATGCGCTTATGACCGTAGGCTTAGACGGTCAACCCGCCGAACCACCCTGGCCGGAGGTAGAGGTCATTATTGGCAACCCGCCGTTTTTGGGCAGTAAGCGCTTACGTGGGGAACTAGGTGACCCTTATTTTGATGCGCTTCAGGCACTCTATGGTCAGCGGGTGGCTGCAAGCATGGACTTGGTGACATACTGGTTTGAGCGGGCGCGAGTTGCACTTACGGACAAGAAGGTACATCGGGTAGGTTTCCTAGCGACAAACTCCATCCGTCAGCAACGTAATCGCAGCGTTCTGGAGAGCATAAAGGAGACTGGCGACATCTTCATGGCCTGGGACGACCGGCCTTGGGTGCTTGAGGGCGCTGCGGTGCGGGTCTCGCTGGTAGGTTTTGATAACGGTACGGAAAAGCTTAAGCGCCTAAATGGGATTGATGTTAGCACGATTAACGCAGACCTTACCTCGGAGCTTAGTATCGCAGCTGTGCGTCAACTAGCAGAGAACGAGGGCCTTGCGTTTATGGGCAACATTAAAGTTGGGCCATTCGGCCTTACGGCGATCCAGGCTGCCGAAATGTTGGCCTTAACCAACGCGAGTGGTCGTCCTAATCGCGACGTTGTACGACCACTGGCAGGCGGCGACATCACTGGACGGCCCAAAGACGAGTGGATTATCGACTTCGGGCCGACAATGGCTGAAAGCGAAGCTGTTCTTTACGAGGCTCCCTTTGCCTACGTTCAGGCACACGTGAAGCCTGAACGGGAGAAGAACAACCGGGCAAGCTATCGCCGTCTCTGGTGGCTACATGGTGAACCGCGACCAGCGCTGTGGCAAGCGCTCAAGGGTACGTCGCGGTACATCGTGACGGTCTTGGTAGCCAAGCACCGCTTGTTTGCTTGGTTACCAAGCAACGTCGCACCCGCAGCTCGCTTGATTGTATTCGCCCGTGAAGACGACTACTTCTTCGGCATGCTACACGCTCGTCCACACGAGCTTTGGGCTTTGCGATTGGGCGCACGGCACGGTGGCGAGAGGCCCACCTACAACAACACCACATGCTTCGAGACCTACCCCTTCCCGTGGGCACCAGGAACCGAGCCAACAGACGACCCGCGTGTCACTGCTATCGCGGCAGCGGCCCGCGCACTGGTGGAACAGCGTGACGAGTGGCTGAACCCAACGAGCGTGGGTGCGCTTGACGGGGTAAAACAGCGCACGCTGACGAACCTTTACAACCAGCGGCCCGACTGGTTGAGCGAAGCGCACCGTAGGCTAGACGAAGCGGTGTTCGCTGCCTATGGTTGGCCCGCCGATCTGAGTGACGAAGCGATCTTAACGCGGCTGTTAGCGCTCAATCTAGAACGAGCGTCGGCCAAGGGGTGAACGGGACTGTCGCTTATGCATGGTAGACAACCTCGCCGCTCCTGGTGCTGGCAATCGTGGCATCCGTGACCTGGTGGACACGATGCAGCGGGAAGGCGCACAAAGCTACATCAGGGCCGGATGCCGACCAACACGGGTTGCCGATGGAGGGCCTAAACAAAGCCCCCTGGCGTTTGCCGGGGGGCTTTGGGTGCGTTGGCCTACGGTTCGGGTACTTCTAGGTCACGGCAGATGCGTCGGGCGGTGAGGTCGTTCACCTCGCGGTGGCGCGGCACCGCAGAGCGCTTGCCCGTCACGGGGTTCCAGAACAGGCTATGCTCGCCACCTTCGCGCTTGAGCACACAGCCATGCCGCTCCAGATGGCGTACAAGCTCGGCTCGCTTCATGAGAAAACCACCGGCAGCAACTCGCGCTCAATGACGGTCTGGTCGGCCAAGGCGGCTTCTGAGTCAGCCCGTTGATCTTCAAGCATCAAGGCGAGGGCATCGCGCAGATTGGCCCGCGCCTCTTCCAGCGTGGCCCCCTGGGTGTTGACCCCTGGGATTTCCTCGATCCACGCGGCGATCCACGCCCCGCTTCGCACATACACCGCTGTTAGGTTCATAGGTACCCCTTTCTGTCACACCGCATTCTAGCACGCGCTGTCTACATCCAATGGTGGGCGTATTTCGGTCGCAGCATCAGCGTGTTGCGGCTCCTCGGCCCGTAGTCGCAAGACCGGCTCGAACATCCACCGCACGATCTTCGGGCGAGTCACGTCATCCTCCAACAGATCGGCCACATAATCTACCTTCGCCTTGAACCGTTTGTAAAACTTCGGCGTATACCCAGGAAGCTGTTTGGTGATCTGCGTGCGGGTCATTCCTGTTACCAACATGCGCGTGATTAGGGCGATTTCGGCCCCTGTAGGGGCCGGTAACTCGGACTCTGGTAACTCGGTAACTTCGCTTAGACAAGCCGAAACTCGTGGGTAACTCGGTGCTGCGAAGTTACCTGCATCTGGTAACTCGTTCCCGGCGAGTAACGAGGCCAACAGATCGGTGTCAGACCCACCGAAACTCTTTACACTTGGCAGCTTCGCCCGCTGCGCCTCGAACGCTGCACTGTTCAACCAAGGAGCGCGTACCAGCACTTGTCGCCCCCCGGTTCGGGCCACAAAGATACCGGGCTGCTGCAATGGCGGCGGCAGTTGAGACGGGCGGTAGTGCAAGTCTTTGACCGCGATCCCTAGCGCCGGCTCGTCTTGACTGCCCGATTGGAGCGCTCCGGCCAACACGGTTGAGAGGTTGCCCCGCCAGCGGGTGTCTTGTCTCGTTGGGGTCTGCATACTCACCACCACCCGAATGCCCAATGACCGCGCCTTGCTTACCAAGTTGACCAGCAGTTTTTCGACCTCTCCGGCCACGCTGGTCATTACGTCGGTGGCGATCACCACCAGCAAGGGCATCGGCTGGCCCGTCTTGGCAAGATAGGCATCTCGACTGATGCACCCAACCGCTTGAATAGCCGCTTGTCGCCGTTGCGCCTCTGCATCAATCTGTTTCACGGCAGCCAGAATCTCGTCGTCACCCGGCTTGCCATAGCCCCCCGCCGGGGCAATGAACATGTGGCCCAGGTTGGCGAGTTGGGGAATGAGCCAATCGCCTTTGCCATCGAGAAACGCGAACTGTACGGCATCAGGGCGATTTCGGCGGGCCAACGTCACAAACCAGCACCGCAAGAGGTTATCTTTGCCTGCACCCGACTGTCCGTACAGCCCGATGTGCAGGGCATCAGTAGCGATGTCGGCCCACACGGGCTGCTGGTCGGGGCCAACGCCCAACGGGATCGCCGTGGGGCTGGCGTGCAGAGCCAGCTTCAACAAGTCTACGCGCTCAGGCAGCCGCGCCAGGGCCGCGTCTAGCCCCTCCCCTTGCCCCTGAGCAGCTACCGGCCCGGTGGGCTTCGTCGCCTGCGGCTTCACTGGTTGCTCCGGCGTGGCTTTCTCCTCTTTCTCTTTCGCAGGTAGCCCTACGGCCCCCGGCAGCAACCACTTCGGCACCGTTGGCGCATCCAGCTTCAACGCCTCAAGGATGTACGCCGCCGCTTTGGGGCTGCGGCGTACTATCGTTGAGACACCCAAGCGCAGCGCCCAGGGCCAATGGGGCGGCACCATCGCCGTCGTGAGCATCAAGCCGAAGTCTACGGCGTCGAACGGGTAGTCTTTGGGTGTCTCCTCGGCCATCGCTGCCCTCCTCCTACCCCATACGGACTTGCGGGCCACCGGCTTGCGGCCCGGTGGCACGGGCATTGAGCAGCGACACGTACCCACACACCAGGAAGATAATGAACAGACTTTGCAACCCGAAGCTGGCAAGAAGCAGCAACGGCACCTTCAGCGCAAAGCCGAGCGGCCCATTCACCCCCAGGGCATCAATAAAAGCACTCGTCCGGGGCCAGTCGGTCACAAGGTCAAAGGTGGCAAAGAAGATCACCAGCACCCGCGCCGCCTTGATGCCCGCCGTCGCAAACCGCACCGTGAACAGTTCGATCAGCGTCGGCAGGTACGTGCTGCCCGTGACGAACCAGCCGAGATTCGCCGCATAGCTGTCATATGCGGGCATAGACGAGTTGTACAGGGTGCCGGCCACTGCGTTGTACGCCTGCTGTGTCCAAATCTGTGTGCTTTCAATATCAAAGTAGTAGAGCCAGGGCCACATCAGCCAGCACAACGCAAACATCACCACGGCCATCACGCCCGCGTTTAACCCCCTGATGGGGCGCACAATCCGCAGCGCCTTCTCTAGGTTGTCGGGCAAGTCCATCATTTCAAACAGCCACTCCATATCGGGTATACTCCTATGTGAAGCCCTGAAACGTGTTAGCTGCACGTCAAGGTGCTTCCCCTAAGCCCTACAGTCGGTAGACGGTTCTCAGGCCAGTTCCGGCTGTAGGGCAAGCCAATCCTCCTCGTTCAGAAGGTCACGAACCTTCACCCCCAACACATCGGCAATAGCTTTTAGCACCGGCAGGTTCAGCTCTTCGAGTGGGAACCCATCGGCTTTGCCATCCCGTGTGTTGTACCAATAACGCCGCGCCGTTCCCATCGTAATGTCTGCTTTACGCTGAAGCTGCGAAATATTTAGTCCTTGCCCTTCAGCAAGCTCGCGGATTCGCAAGTTGGGCATTGACTTACCACCTTTCACCTTCTGTCAGATATACTATTCCAAGTATAGCTTATACAGTATATACCCGTCAAGGGGTGCTTGACAGGGTATCTCTATCTTGATACAATATACCCTGTGAGGTATAACAAGCGCCGCCCCGGTCTGTACCCGGAACGGCGCAATAGACACCGAGGAGGCCACCCCAATGCCTGAGCAGCATTCTAGCACCGACGCTGACGGCGACTGGCTCGACATCTTGACCGAGGAGATGCACCGTGACGCCTGCCGCCACTTGCTCGATCAGATTAAGGAGGAGGCAAGCTACCAGAACGCGCTGGAAGTGCTTCGTGCCTTGCCAATCTACGAGTTTCGCACCGTGATCAACGTCTTTGAGCGGATGCGAAACGAGCGACTGGCCCCGGTTGCTCGTCGCCCCTAGCCAGCCGCGCCAGGGCTGCTCAGGGGAAAAGGTAGGCGGGCTATACCGGCCCACAGCGCAAAGGGCAGCGCCTTTCTTCCTGAGCAGTTATCTAATGTATCTACTGAAAATATGTCCAAACACCCATAAAAATGAGCGACGGCGCAAGAGACAGACTGGAATAGCACCATAATCACGGTATACTGTCAAAAACAATCACGGTATATTGTCAAAGACAAATCACGGTATACTGTCAGAGCTAACACAAGATTTTCAAAGGCTTGACGAACCCGTGGATTTGTGCTAGGATGGTAGTACACGTTTATGAACAACCACAAAACGACAATGAACAACACTGAATGATACTGAATGACACTGAATAACTACTGAATAACACTGAATGATACTGAATAACACTCACTGAACAACGGGCCATTTTGCACCCAAAAAGCCAAAGCCCACCGTTTGCCCGGTGGGCTTTGGCCGAAGCAACGCGACAGATTTGGTTGACACCTCGATCCTAGCACAGGTCATCTGCACTGGCAAGACGGGCAAGCCCAACCGGGCCAGATTCACTACTTGACATAATGCAAAACTATGGTAGGCTGACTGTAGTACGTTAGTTCTTCTGGAGAGGGTTCTATGGAACGAAAGAAGGTTTTCAGTCTGAGGCTTGCGCCGTCTGAGCGGCAACGTGCCGAGGATCTGCGCGGGCCGCGTGAGACGTTCGGTGCGCTTGTGCGTCGGCTGCTTGCCCAAGAGGAGAAGCGCCTGGGCCTAGACACCGAGCAGCAACAGGCAGCCTGAAAATGGCAACGCCCCCGGAACAAGACCGGGGGCGTGTCGGAGGTCGGAGCCGACCATGACGAAAACGGGGAGATGTCCTCCTCAGTATACCAAATGAGCGCAAGGCCCGACGAAAGGTAATAACGTGTCGTCCGTAATCCCATGCCCCCAAAGTGCAGCACCGCCAAACCTTAGTCTCGACCAGGATTGTGCCACCATGATGAGCGCAGACGTGACCAAGCCTGACGACCTGCTGACGGTTGACGAGGCCGCAGGCCAGCTACGGATCGGGCGTACTTCCTTGTACGGACTGTTGAAAACCAGGGAACTGCGCTCCGTCACGATTGGGCGCAAACGGTTTGTGCTTCGTGTCGAAATTGCCCGGTTCAAGGCGTCCATTGAACAGCGCTCTCGTCATGGGAGGCGCTAAATGCCGACCATTCGCAAGAAAGTCGCCAAGGGCAAATCGACCCGATGGCAGGACTCCGTGCGCTTCCCCCCGCATCCAGACGGCACCCCAAACCGGCCCACCGTCTATGGCAAGACCAGAGCCGAGGTGCAGGCCAAGGCGGATGCGCTCCGCGCCGACCGTGATCGGGGCGTAGACCCCCGCAAGGGGAAGCAAACCCTTGCCGCGTACCTCACCGATTGGGCCAACCAGTCGCCTCCTCTGACGCGCAAAGGACGACCGCTGGATGATCGCACCTGGGCAACGTACCAGCAGATCACCCGTGACTTTCTGATCCCCCACTTGGGCCAGCACAAGCTTGCAAAGCTCACTGCTGGCGCGGTGGAAGATATGAGCGCGGCCCTGGTTGCCGATGGCTACGCACCCTCCTACGCAACGAAAGTGTGCGAGGTACTCAGCAAGGCGCTTGGGCGTGCCGAGCGCGATGGCTTGGTGCCTCGCAACGTCGTGCATCTGGCGGTGCTACCGGATAGAACCGCCCCCGAAAAAGACCGCCCCACCAACGCCCACATCCGCCAGCTTCTCGCTACCGTCGTTGACGATCCCGACGAAGTACTCATTCACCTGTTGGTCAAAACGGGGTTGCGCCGTGGGGAAGCCCTGGCCGTCCGGTGGTGCGACCTCGACCTTGAAAGTGGGACGCTTGCCGTCCTCGGCACCGTCGAGCGACGACCAAATCCGAAGCGGGATCACCCCGACGAACCCCGAACGCAGCTTTGGCGCAAGCCGAGAGCCAAAACGAAGGCGTCAATCCGCGTGATCGCCCTCGCCCCGTCGCTCGTGCCGCTCCTGCGCCGCCGTAAGGACGAGCAGCGCCTTGAACGAATCGCCTGTGAAAAGGTAGGGACGCCCTGGGCCAGCCCTGATGGACTCGTGTTCACGAACCCGACCGGAGGGGTGATCGACCCGCGTACCTTCTTTGAGCGGTACAAGGCGCTCTGTCACCGCGCTGGATGGCCCGAGGGGTTCACCTTTCACGACCTGCGCCACGCGAACCTCACGGCGATGGTTACGAGCAATCTGGTTGACCCAAAGACCGCTCAGGCGATGGCCGGACACGCCGACGTGAAGATGACCCTCCAGTACGTGCATACAGATCTTGACCTCCAACATGCCGCCGCCGCGAAGCTTGACGCCCTCTACCGTGCCTCGGAAGATGCCGCATAGGGGTGGTTGTAGGGGGATGGTTGTACGCCGGTTGTATTTGCAGGCGAGGGGGCCACAACGCCCCCTACAGCCGAAGCTATAGAGGGCGTTGTGATGCCGAATAAGTGGTGCCAAGGACCGGACTTGAACCGGTGACCCCCGCATTTTCAGTGCGATGCTCTACCAACTGAGCTACCTTGGCGTGTTGGCGGCCCTAGAGGTGCGACCACCCATGCTGGTGGGCGATGACGGGCTCGAACCGCCGACACCCTCGGTGTAAGCGAGGTGCTCTACCACTGAGCTAATCGCCCGCTGTCCAATGGTGCCCAGGAAGGGATTTGAACCCTTACGACCGTGGTTAGGTCACTAGGCCCTCAACCTAGCGCGTCTGCCAATTTCGCCACCTGGGCTTAAGCACTTGGCAGATTATAGTCACGACGCAGGTTTTTGTCAAACCCCAAGCTCAGCCCGCAGGGCGGTGATTTCAGTAGTGATTCGCTCGACCAAGGTGGCCTTTTCAGCCGGGGGCAGAAAGGCGGATCGTGCCGCCGTACACACGGCAGCACACAGGTCGTCAATGCTCAAGCCGAGGCGCAAAAGGCTGCGGCGGTACTCTTCATTCAGTGTGGTGGCAAAGAAGGTTGGATCATCGGTGTTAATTGTTACCAGCACGCCCGCCTCGTGCAGTCGCCTGAGCGGGTGTTCCGGCCACGTCGCTACCGCCCCGGTGAGTAGGTTGCTACTGGGGCAAACATCAAGCACGATGCCGCGTTCGCGCAGCGCAACCATGAGGACGGGGTCATCGGCGGCGCGAATCCCGTGGCCCAAGCGGCTCACGCCCAAAGTATCAATGGCACCCCACACACTGGCGGGGCCAACCACCTCACCGGCGTGGGCCATCAGGCCCAGGCCGGCCTCACGGGCGGCGGCAAAGACGGGGGCGAAGGGTTCGGGGGGATAGCCAATCTCGTTGCCGCCAATAGACCAGCCGACGACGCCGAAGGGGATTTGGCGGGCCACGTCGAGCACCGCCCAGGCTTGGTCGGGGCCATACTGGCGACCATAGTCGAGGGCCAACCGCAGCACGATGCCGACCTCGCGTTCAGCACGGGCAAAACCCGCTAGGGTACCTTCAATCACCTCGCGCAGATCAAGGCTGCGATTCAGGTACTGCATGGGCGAGATCATCACCTCGGCGTAGCGCACGGTTTGAGCGGCGAGGTCGAGGCCAAGTTCGTACGCGAGGCGCTCGAAATCTTCGCCCGAGACAATCGCCCGCACTAGGGACATAAAAATGTCGAGGAACTCACCGAAGTCGCGGTAACGGAACAACGCGGCAATGCCCGCCTCATCGGTGGCGGGGAGGGTCACCCCGTTGCGCCGCGCCAATTCGAGGAACGTGTGTGGTGTGATGGTACCTTCGAGGTGCAGATGCAACTCAACCTTGGGCATGCGCCTGATCAGTGCCTCGAGCGGTGGCGTAAGCACGGCCCTCTCCTGCTACCTTCAGCCAATCCCAGTGGCTTTCAGGCGCTCGGCGTTATCGTGAACCACAAGGGCGTCAATCATCTTGGTCAGGTTGCCATCAAGAATGCCAGGCAAGTTGGAGAAACTCTGACCGATGCGGTGGTCGGTCACGCGATCTTGGGCGAAGTTGTAGGTACGAATCTTCTCCGCCCGCTCGCCCGTACCCACTTGCGCCAAGCGTGAGGTGCCAAGCACCCGGTCTTTGCGTTCCTGTTCGCGGGCGAAGAGTCTAGCGCGCAGCACCGTCATGGCCTTCTCTTTATTCTTGATCTGCGAGCGCCCGTCCTGGCAGGTCACGACAATCTCTTCGGGGGTGCCACCCCGGAAGACGAGGCGCACCGCCGAGTCGGTCGTGTTCACGCCCTGCCCGCCGTGGCCACCCGAACGGAAGACATCAACGCGGATCTCTTCGGCCTTAAGCTCAACGGCGGTGGGTTCAACTTCGGGGAGCACGGCGACGGTGGCGGTTGAGGTATGGACACGCCCGCGAGCCTCGGTGGCAGGTACGCGCTGCACGCGATGGACACCACCCTCATACTTAAGCACACTGTAGGCACCGTTGCCGCTGATCTCAAAGACAATTTCTTTGAAACCGCCGGGGCCATTGTCGGTCGCGCTCGTGACTTCGACCTTCCAGTTTCGCACCTCGGCGTAGCGAGTGTACATCCGGTAAAGGTCAGCCGCAAAAAGGGCGGCCTCATCGCCTCCTTCGCCCTGCCGAATTTCGATGATGACATCCTTGGCGTCGTTGGGGTCGTTGGGCAACAACAGCAGCCTGATGGCGGTTTCAATCCGCTCGAGACGGGCGTGTTGCGTCTCCAACTCCTCCTGGGCCAACTGACGCAACTCGAAATCGTCACTCTCATTGAACAGCGTCTGGGCTTCATCGTGGGCCAGTTGCGCGCTTTTGTAGTCGCGGAACGCGGCCACTAGGGCTTCGAGGTCGCTCTGCTCACGCGCATATTGTTGCAGGAGGGGGAGATTCTTCACCACCTCGGGCTGCGCCATCAACTCGGCGAGTTCATCGTAGCGCGCCGCCACACCGACCAATTTATCGAACATACGAGCGCTAATCTTTCTAGTCTGGATGGCTATTATAGCACGATGAACAAAGCTTGCGGGGGCAAGCGAACACGCAGAGACGGCACAGGCGTGGGGAGCAGCGGCTCACCCAACCTGTGCCGTCTTGAAAATCCGTTGGCTAGAAGCCTTTGGATAGCTTCTTGCGCCGGTTGCGCTCGGCGCGGCGGCGCTTCTCTTTGCGCTGCTCGCTCTTCGAGACGAAGTGCATCTTCTCGCGGTAGGTCTTCGTAATGCGCTCGGAGACCACACC
>CAIRDL010000276.1 GCA_903877345.1 uncultured Oscillochloris sp.
CGCTTTACAAACCAGCTTACACGCCTTCCTGAAGGGCGACGATGCGCCTGCAATCATTCGTGGGCGTGTGGCCCATACGCCACCCCGTATCGCCTTCCTCTTCACCGGCCAGGGCGCACAGTATGTGGCGATGGGGCGCGAACTCTACGCCACCCAGCCGACCTTCCGCACGACGCTTGAGCAATGTGACGCCCTGCTGCGCCCGCATCTGGGCGAATCGCTCCTTGACGTGCTCTACCCACAAAACGGGGAGCAGGGGCACCGGCGCATTGATCGGACGTGCTATACGCAGCCAGCACTATTCGCCCTTGAATATGCCCTGGCAAAGCTCTGGCAAGCTTGGGGCGTACAGCCTGATGTGCTCATTGGTCACAGCGTCGGCGAGCTTGTCGCCGCATGTGTGGCCGGGGTCTTCAGCCTGGAAGATGGACTCAAGTTGATCGCCGCCCGTGGGCATCTGATGGATGCGCTGCCCCAGGACGGCGAGATGGTCGCGCTTATGACCGATGAGCGTACGGCTCGGCAGGCGATCACGCCCTACCTCGCTGAGGTGTCAATCGCGGCGGTGAACGGCCCGCAGAGTGTGGTGATCTCTGGCCGCCGCAAGGCCGTGCGGGTGCTGGTGGAACAGATGACGGCGCAGGGGATCAAGAGCCGGAGGCTGACGGTCTCCCATGCCTTTCACTCACCTTTGGTGGAGCCTATGCTGGAGGCGTTTCACCAAGTGGCCGCCAGCATTACCTATCACCAACCGCGCCTGCCGCTGGTTTCAAATGTGACCGGAACGCTGGCCGGTGCTGAGGTGCTGACCCCCGCGTATTGGGTACGCCATGTGCGCGAGGCGGTGCGCTTTGCTGATGGCGTGACGACGCTGCTCGAGCAGGGTAGCGACATCTTCCTGGAAATTGGCCCCCACCCGACCCTGTTGGGCATGGCTGGGCAGCATGGCGGCACGGGGCAGATAGCGATGCTGCCCAGTCTGTGGAACGGCCAACATGACTGGCAGCAGGTGTTAGCGAGTCTGGCGGAACTGTATGTGCGCGGTGCTGCGCTTGATTGGAACGGCGTGGATAGAGACTATCCCCGGCACAACGTCTTGCTGCCTACCTATCCTTTCCAGCGCCAGCCCTACTGGGCGAAGAAGCCGGTCGCCAGGCGTACCGCTGCCCTAGCCCCCCTGATTGACACCATGATCAGGCTGCCGCTCCACGATGAAGTGGTGTTCGAGATGGAGTTTAGTCTGGACACTCTGCCGTTCCTGGCGGAGCATCGGGTCTTCGGGGCGGTGGTCTCGCCGGGAGCCTGCCAGCTTGCAATGGTGTTGAGTGCAGCCAGCCTGTTGGCGGGCAAGGATCAGGTGCTCTGTCTGCAAGCGCTTATCTTCCTGCGAGCGCTGGTGATACCCGACGACGGCAAGCGTACTGTCCAGATGGTGCTGCATGTGAATGCCGCCAATGGCCGTAGCCCGCACGATGCGTTCAAGCTGATCAGCTTTGATCCAGCTGTAGCCACGCGGGAGCCGACAACCCATGCCACGGGTGAGTTCACGCATGGCGTCAGCCAGGAACCGGCACCTGGCGACCTGACGGCGCTCCGCCAGCGCTGCCAGCAACCAGGCGACAGCGCTGCACTGTACACCCGTGCGCTGGCGGCCCAGATTGAGCTAGGCCCCAGCTTCCACTGGCTTGCCGAGCTTTGGCATGGGTCGGACGGTACGGCTCCAGAAGCCCTTGGCAGACTGGTCATACCCGATGCGGTTGGCCACACGACTGGCTATCTGCTCCACCCCGGTTTGCTTGATGCCTGTTTCCAGGTGGCGACGATGGCCCGCACCACGGCGAGTACGGAGACGCTGCTGCCCTTCGCGGTAGAGGCGTTACGCCTTTACCGACCGGCGCATGGTGCTACCTGGTGGTGCCACGCGATCCTGACCGGCAGCAACACATGGGATCTGCGGCTGTTCGATGTGCAGGGTGCGCTGTTGGCCGAGATCACTGGCTTCGAGATGCGGGTAGCAACGACCGAAGCGGTTCGCCGTGAGGACGCCTGGCGGGACTGGCTCTATCATGTGGTATGGCAACGTAGCCCCGCCAGCGGTCGCGTGCTTGATTATCTGCCGACCCCGGCAACGATCACCCAAGAACTCCACGCAGTGCTACCGCTCCGCTGGGCAGCAGCGAGCGCGGCACAGCACCAGGCATGCATGACCATGCTGGAGGCGTTGAGTATTGAGTATGTCCTAGCAGCCTTTGCCGAAGTTGGCTTCTCCTTCCAGCCCAATACCCGTTGGCGGACGGAACAGATTGCCCGTCAGATGGGGGTGATTCCGTTCTACCACCGCTTGCTGGAGCGTCTGCTCGGCATGTTGGCCGAGGAGCGTGTGCTGCGGCAGGATCGAGATAGCTGGTATGTGCTGAAAACACCGCCCGTTGCGGATCCTGCGGAATGGGTGGCACCGATCCAAGCGGCCTATGGCACGCCGCCCGAGCTACAACTGCTGATGCGCTGCGGCGAGCGGCTGAGCGAAGTGCTGCGCGGCGTTCAGGAGCCGCTGGAGTTGCTCTTCCTTGGTGGTGATACCAGCCTTGCCCACCAACTGTATGCCGAGTCGCCCATCCATCAATTGATGAATGGCCTGATGCAGCATGCGGTGCAGCAAACGCTGGCGCAGCTTCCGGCGGACTGTGGGCTACGCATCCTGGAAATCGGTGCCGGAACCGGCGGTGCTACAGCCGGAGTGTTGCCGCTGCTCCCCGCCAACCAAACCGAGTACCTCTTTACCGACATCGGCCCAACGTTTTTGAGTAAGGCCCAGGCACGCTTTGGTGCCTATCCCTTTGTTCGCTATCAGACCCTCGATATTGAGCAAGCTCCGTCGGCGCAGGGCTTTGGACGCCACCAAGCTGATCTGGTGCTTGCGGCCAACGTCCTCCACGCCACCCGCGACCTCCCCACAACCCTGGCCCATGTGCGGCAACTGCTCCAGCCTGGCGGGCAACTCCTTTTGTTGGAGGTCACGAAGCGGAGCCGTTGGGTCGATCTCACCTTTGGTATGACCGATGGCTGGTGGCGGTTTGCCGATCAGCGGCAAAACCACCCGCTGCTCACGACGGATCAGTGGACGGATCTGCTGCACGCGCATGGCTTCCCGCAAGTGGCAATTGTTGAGCAGGACGGCCATGCGCTGATGATCGCGCAGGCAGATAGTACGTTTGTCGCAACACCCGCACCTGAACTGACCGGAACTTGGTTAATCTTTGCCGATAGCCAGGGGCTTGGGGCGGCAATCGCAACCCGCCTCCAGCAGCAGGGAGATCAAGCGATCCTGATCGCTGCCGGTGGGCGGTATGAGCAGCATGAGGATGCCACTCACATCCAGATCCGGCCCGACTGTGCTGCGGATTACCAGCGCGTCCTTGCGGCCTTCCCCACAGCCCACGGC
>CAIRDL010000277.1 GCA_903877345.1 uncultured Oscillochloris sp.
GGGACTGTAGCGATGCGGAACCGGATCCTCACCGCCCTGGGAGTCGCCGCCGTCATTGGCGTTGTACTCTTCTTCTTGGGTATCCGAATGACGAAGGACGATCTGCATATCTCGGCTGCCGCAGAACCACTCTTCTGTCTCGGCGGTCAGGTTGTGGGTGAGGCGTGTGATAAGGGAACACCCATCACTAACTCGTTGGTGATGACGATTCTGGTGGATCTGATTTTGGTCACGGTCGTTGTCACCGTGGGGCAGAAGCTCCAACAGGTGCCGACCGGCTTCCAGAATGTGGTCGAGGCGATTATCGAGTTTTTCTACGACTTCGCCCGGGGGGTGGATGCGAAGAATGTGGGTAAGTTCTTCAACTTGCCAGCAGCGATCTTCGTCTTCTTCTTAGTTGGCAATATCCTCGCCTTGGTACCCGGCATGGGCAGTATCGGTATCTGCCGACCCGTGCATGAGGCGACTACCGCAGGCGCGGCGGCACCAACTGAGGGCGCGGCGACAACGGGACACGCGACCACGCCGGCCACCGAGGGCGCGGCGGCACCAACGACAGCGGCGGCTGAGAAGCCCCTGCTCGTTCAGTCCTTCCCGGCTTACTGCGGCAAGGGCAATCTGTTTATCCCCTGGCTACGCGCCCCGGCGGCTGACCTCAACGTCACGTTCGCCTTCGCCTTGGTTGCGGTCTTCATGATTGAGTTCTGGGGCTTCCAGGCGCTGGGCCTCGGCTACTTGGGCAAGTTCTTTATCAACCCCTTTGGTAAAGATGGCGCGATTATGACCCTGGTTGGCATCATCGAGTTCATCTCGGAGATTATGCGGATCGTCGCGTTCGCCTTTCGTATTTTTGGCAACATCTTCGGCGGTGAGGTGGTGCTCGCGGTGATGTCCTTCCTCTTCGCGTATCTGTTGCCCCTGCCGTTCTATGGCCTTGAACTCTTCGTTGCCTTCATCCAAGCAGTGATCTTCGCTGTGCTGACGCTGGTCTTCTCGGCCTTGGCGGTGCAGACCCACGGTGGCCACGAGGACGAGCATGCCCACGACGGCGGGGCGAAGGCGGCGGCAGCGCACTAAGCCGGTGCGGAGTGGCTTTCATTAGGCTTGTGTTCTTTTAGGAGGAATTTCGCAATGACACCAACGGTTGCTGTAGGTATGACGGACGATGGGCTGCGGCTTTTGGCGATGGCCCTGGCAATCGGTATCGGCGGGATTGGCCCTGGCGCGGGGATCGGTATTATCTTCGGTAGCGCCCTGGAGGCGATGGGCCGCAATCCCGAGGCTGAGGGTTTGGTACGAACCTATATGTTCCTCGGCTTCGCCTTGACTGAGGCGCTGTTCATCTTCGGTCTGGTCTTCGGTCTGCTGATTGGCTTTAAGATTCTCTAGTTAATGCAACCATCTCGCCCCTTACGCTTAAGTTGAGCGTTGGCAGGCGATTTGAGGAGTGAAAACAGTGGATAAACTGGGCATTAATTGGGGTCTGCTGATCGCGCAGATTTTCAATGTAGCCTTTCTGGTCTGGCTCTTGGGCCAGTTCCTCTTCAAGCCGGTGCTGAATATGCTGAGTGAGCGCACTCGGCGTGTGCAGGAAAGCTTGAAAGAGGCCGAACAGGTGAAGCAGCAGCTCGCGAACGCGCAACGGGACTACCAGGCTGAGTTGACGAAGGCGCGCAAAGAGGGTGCGGCTTTGGTGGTGCAAGCCCAAGAGCGGGCGAAGGCCCAAGAGGCCGAGATCTTGGCGCAGGCCCGCCGTGAGGCTGAGCGTTTACGCGAAGAGGCTCGCGGTCAGGCGATCCAAGAGCGCGATCAGCTGCTGCGCGAGGCGA
Organism: uncultured Oscillochloris sp.; assembly: GCA_903877345.1. Lineage (GTDB taxonomy): Bacteria > Chloroflexota > Chloroflexia > Chloroflexales > Chloroflexaceae > CAIWXH01. The sequence continues at coordinate 1,830 of CAIRDL010000277.1, forward strand.
AGGGCCAGATCGCCGAATTGGTGACGCTTACCGCCAGTAGGGTGTTGGTCGCCGAACTCCAGGCCAAAGGTCACGATAAGCTGATCGCTGATTCGCTGGCCGCCCTGGGTCGCCGCAACTAAGCTACGCTTTCAGTAGGAAGTTAAGCCTTCACATGGCAACCACAGTTGATGCCAAAGCGATTGCAGGCACGCTCTACGAAGCGCTGATCGGGGCAGCGCTGGAGCAGTTGCAGGCGATTGCGCCGAAGCTAGCCGGGATGACCGGCGGCGATGTTGTACAGCGTGTTCATGCGGCGCTGCCCGATGGAACTCTGCCTCAGGTACGCAACTTCCTGCTCGGCTTGGCGCACGAGGGGTTGCTTGACCACATCGAGGCGGTGGCAGCGGCTTTCGGTAGCTTTGCGGCAGGCCCGCCCGCCCAGGCGCTCGATGCCGTCGTTACCAGTGCGGTTGACCTCAGTGCCAGCCAACAGGTGACGATTAGCGCTGACATTGCGAAGCGCTACGGTGCCGAGACGAAGGTGCGTTTCGTGGTTGACGCCTCACTCATCGGTGGCCTAATTATTCGCATTGGCGATCAGGTGCTCGATAATAGCCTGCGTACGCGCCTCAGCGCCGTCCAGCGCAATATGCTTACGAGTTAAGCAGCAAGCCGCAACAGGCAGCGGGCGACTAGCAGACCTCCAGACCACGGGATAACCGGACACCGGACGGGTGTTCTGGGTGTGGCTTGGGCCCTCGCTAGTGCCTGTTGCCTGTTGTTTACTGTAAAGAACAGAGTA
>CAIRDL010000278.1 GCA_903877345.1 uncultured Oscillochloris sp.
CCCTGATCCCTAATTAGTCCGTAAAGTAAGTCTTCTAGTACAAGTGCTGGCTTCGACAAGCTCAGCCAGCGTCCGTTGGCTGAGCTTGTCGAAGCCAACGGACGTGATAGGGAAATACACGGAAACTTACTTTACGGACTACTAATCCCTGATCCCTGATCCCTGATCCCTGATCCCTGATCCCTGATCCCTGAAAGAACTGATGGTAGAGCAACTTTATGGGCGCAATGCGGTGCGCGAGGCGTTACGCGCCCGCCGCCGCCAACTCCACCGGCTGTATGTTTCGAGTGGTGTGCAAGAGACCGGCGTCATTGCCGAACTGATCGCGCTGGCGGAAAGCGCCGGTTTGCCCGTGCAGCGCGTCGAACGCCAGACCCTTGACAAGCAACTGCGCGAGGTCAACCACCAAGGCGTCATGCTTGAAACCGGGCCGTACCCCTACGTCGAATTGGCGGATTGCCTTGCCGTCGCCGCCGAACGCAAAGAACCCGCGCTACTCTTGCTGCTCGACCATTTGCAAGATCCGCAGAACATTGGCACCCTGCTCCGCACCGCCGAGGTGGTGGGCGTTCACGGCGTGGCGCTGCCGGGCCGTCGGGCCGCCGAAATCACCCCTGCGGTGGTGAATGCCTCAAGTGGGGCCACCGAGCATCTGCGGGTGGTGCTGGTGGTCAACCTCGCCCAAACCATCGCCGAACTCCAGAAAGACGGAATCTGGGTGGTGGGTCTGGAGGAGGACGAGGCGGCCCAAAACTTTGACACCACCGACCTGCGGTTGCCCCTGGCGCTGGTGGTCGGGGCCGAGGGCGCCGGCTTGGCCCGTCTCGTGCGTGAGCGCTGCGACTTTCTGGTGCGCCTCCCAATGGCAGGGCAAGTCGCCTCACTCAATGCCGCCGTAGCGGGCAGCATCGCCCTCTACGGCGCTTGGCGCCAGCGCTTTCGGGCGTAGAGGTTGGTGCCAATTGGTACGTTGTCACGGATGTTTACTTGAAGCTTCGGCACCCCTGCGCTAGAATAGCGTCAGGGGTGTTTGGGTTTGTTTTTTGAAAGAGAGGAACAGTGAAACTACATCTGGTACTCTTGGCAGCGTTGATCGGGGCGACCGCCTACATTCTGTGGTTGCAGCGTCAACTCCAGACCGCCCGCCTGCGTGGTGATATGTACCACAACATAGCAACCCGGCTCGACCATCGCGTCATCGAGTTGACTACCACCTAGTCGGGCAAGGTGCAGCGACCAATGGCACGCTGCACCCGCCCGCCTGAGCGCTATGACCGCTTCCTCGCAGGCCCTGCCAGGGCCGTTCGGTCAATCGGCCCACCGCACTGCGGTCGGGCCTTTACCCGTGTTGGTTCGGCCCGCCCGTCTCGACGACATCACCCCCATTTTGGCCTTGCACCGCGAGGCGTTCGCCGATAAGTTCGGCGGAGCTTTTGGGGCGAAGGCCACTGACCAAGGCGTTGCCGCCCTCGCCGCAACGTGGCGGCGGCAGGGTGCGCTGGCCCTGCGCGGCATGTTTGTGGCCGAACACGAGGGGGCGGTTATCGGTACGACGACGGTGCGTACGTGGGAGATGGCGGGCGGTGATGGCGGGGCCGCCGAGATCGCCTTCCACGAAGAGTTGGGCCACTGGCGGGCTACCCGTTCGCTCTTCGCCCTCTCGCTCCTCGACCACCAGATCGGCCACCGCGAGGGTTTCGTCACCGATGTAGCGGTGCTCGCCCCCTACCGACGTGGCGGCGTCGCTCAGGCGCTTCTCGCTCGCGCCGAGCAGGAGGCGCTGTTGCGTGGTAGGCGCTTCCTCGGTCTCTACGTCAGTGCCCGCAACGAGGCGGCCCGCAACCTCTATCGTCACCTCGGTTTCTACGATGTTCGCGTGCGCCGCTCGTTTTTGGCGTGGCTCTTCTTCGGTCAGGGCCGTTGGGTTTATATGCGGAAGGATCTGTCGTAGGAAGAGCGGAGCTTCTTACCTGTTCCGGCGTGACCCGTACTGCGTGATCCGTGATCGGTCAGGGTGCGGCCCAGTCACGGGTCAAGCGCGGCGATCCACGCCCCGCTTTGCAATTAGAGCAACGCCACGATACACGTTGGGGCCAGCCGATGCACACTATGCGCCTTCTAGATGCGGTAGCGATTCCAACATTCTTCTAACACCGCGCTAGTGTTGGCATTACGAAAAGCCGCTACACTGAGGGCAGTTGTGCTCTCACCACGCCACTTTTCCTCGTAAACCATGTGCTAGAGGCGCAAAACGTTCCCACCTGAGCTGAAAAGGAAGCATCAAAATGGCTAAGATTGTCGGGATTGACTTGGGCACCACCAATTCTTGTGTTGCGGTGATGGAAGGCGGCGATGCCGTCGTCATCCCCAGCGCCGAGGGCAACCGCACCACCCCTTCGGTCGTCGCTTTCGCTAAAAATGGCGAGCGCCTCGTCGGTCAGACCGCGAAACGCCAAGCGACCATCAACCCGGATAATACCCTCTATTCGGTGAAGCGGCTCATCGGGCGCGATTTTGAGGAGACGGCGACTGAGCGTGAGATGGTGCCGTTCAAGGTAACCCGTGGCCCCCGCAGCGATGTGCGGATCAATGTTACTCAGACTGCCAAGGATTACGCCCCCCAGGAAATTTCGGCAATGGTGCTGCAAAAGCTCAAGGCCGATGCTGAGGCGTATTTGGGTGAGCCGGTCACGCAGGCGGTGATCACCGTCCCGGCCTATTTCAACGATAGTCAGCGCCAGGCTACCAAGGACGCCGGGAAGATCGCAGGGCTTGAGGTGCTGCGGATTATCAATGAGCCGACTGCCGCCGCGTTGGCCTATGGTTTGGATAAAAAGAAGGACGAGACCATTCTCGTTTTCGACCTCGGCGGTGGCACGTTTGATGTTTCGATCCTTGAGGTTGGCGACGGCGTGGTTGAGGTGAAGTCTACCAGCGGTGATACGCATCTGGGCGGCGATGATTATGATGCGGCGGTGGTTGATTGGATTATTGACGAGTTTCGCAAGGATCAGGGTATTGACCTGAGCAAAGACCGCCAGGCGCTCCAACGGCTCAAGGAGGCCGCTGAGAAGGCGAAGATGGAACTGTCGAGCATGACCGAGACTGAGATTAACCTGCCCTTCATCACCGCCGACGCCTCTGGCCCCAAGCACTTGCAGATGCGCCTAAGCCGCAGCAAGTTCGAGCAACTCTCCGCCCATTTGACCGAGCGCGTACGCGGCCCGGTGATTCAGGCGCTCAAGGATGCCGGTCTCCAGCCCGCCCAGATTGATGAAGTCGTGCTTGTCGGTGGTTCGACCCGCATGCCCATCGTGCAAGAGACGGTGCGTAAGTTGGTCGGCAAAGAGCCGAATAAGTCGGTCAATCCTGACGAGGTGGTTGCGGTTGGGGCTGCCATCCAAGCCGGGGTACTCGCTGGCGATGTCAAGGGTGTGGTGCTGCTCGATGTGACGCCCCTTTCCCTCGGTGTCGAGACTCTCGGTGGGGTGATGACGCGCCTGATTGACCGCAACACGACCATCCCGACCCAGAAGAGTGAAATTTTCTCCACCGCCGCTGATGCTCAGCCCGCCGTGGACATCCACATTCTCCAGGGTGAGCGCGAAATGGCCGGCGATAACATGACCCTGGGCCGCTTCAAGCTCGAAGGTATCCCGCCCGCGCCTCGTGGCGTGCCGCAGATTGAGGTTACGTTCGACATTGATGCTAATGGCATTCTGAATGTCAATGCCAAGGATAAGGCGACGGGCCGCGAGCAGCGCATTACCATCACCGCCAGCACCAACTTGAATAAGGACGAGGTTGAGCGGATGGTGCGCGAAGCCCAGGCTCACGCCACCGAGGACAAGTCGCGCCGTGAGATGGTCGAGGCGAAGAATCAGGCCGATAGTCTCGCCTATCAGACTGAGAAGTCGCTGGCCGATTTGGGCGAGAAGGTAGATCCCATTGAGAAGGGCCGCATTGAGGGGCTGATCAAGGATTTGCGCGACGCCATTGCCCAAGAGAACACGGAGCGCATGCAGAGCCTGATGACTGAGGTGCAGCAGGCGATGTTTAAGGTTTCGCAGAGTGCCTACGGCGATAGTGCTGCGCAAGGGCAACCCGGCCCCCAGGGTCAGGCACATAAGGGCGATGATGGCGTGGTCGAGGGCGAATATACGGTTGAGTAAATAGGGGATGGGGGCTAGGGGATGGGGGCTAGGGGCTAGGGGCTAGGGGCTAGGGGCTAGGGGCTAGGGGCTAGGGGCTAGGGGCTAGGGGCTAGGGGCTAGGGGCTAGGGGCTAGGGGCTAGGGGC
>CAIRDL010000279.1 GCA_903877345.1 uncultured Oscillochloris sp.
ACGGATCACGGATCACGGATCACGGATCACGGATCACGCCTCACGCCTCACGGATCACGCCTCACGGATCACGCCTCACGCCTCACGCCTCACGGATCACGCCTCACGCCTCACGCCTCACGCCTCACGCCTCACGCCTCACGCCTCACGCCTCACGCCTCACGCGGCTCCGTTACTGCGCCTTGAGATACTGCACCAACTCCGTCAACTGCGCGGCACTGATCTGGTTGCCGTAGGCGGGCATTCCTGGCAAATAGCCAGCGACAATCTGCGCGGTCGGGTCAAGGATGGCCGCTCGCAGATACGCCTCGTCAGTCACGACCGTTGTGCCGTCGGCCAAGCGTTGTTGCTGCCCAAAGCGCCCGCGTAAATCAGGGCCAGTGCCTGTCCCGGCGGGGCGATGGCACCCATGACAGCCCAGCGTGGTGAAGAGTTGCGCGCCCGGCTGAGGCACCACCGTGGCTGTAGACACTGGCGATGTCGTCGTGGGTGTGGCGGACGAAGCACCGCCACAAGCGCCGAGCGCAAGGCTGAGGCACAAACTGACGGCGGCGAGGGTTGTGGGGCAAGTCTTTTTGTAAGCAGGCATGGCTGGGTTCGTCTGCACTATGCTTCGATACTGTCAGGCCCAAAGTCCCCAGAGCCTCATCCCGCTCCGGCCTTGGGCTTGGAGCAGGAAGCGACACGGATGGCGGCCTGTTGCAGCGTGTACCGCCGTGCCTTGCCTAAAGTTGCGACTGCTGACCGCCGTCAGAGGTTGCGCTTGTCAAACGATTATGGTACAATCGTTCGTATACAAGCGTTTACACTTGTCCAGATTGCACCAGTGCTGGCCTGATGCGCCAACCAGAGCGGTCGCATTGCCAGCCCTGTAGCGAAAGGGAGCCATCAATGGCTATGCTACCCCCTGACAACACGCCGCCCGAGTCGTACCAGCTAAGCATCACCCTTGACCCCGCCACCTATGCGATGCTCCAGGCTTTTGGGGCGCAGTTCGCCCAAGGGGTCGCGAACACCGCCGCCGCACTCCTCGCTGCCGAGTTGGTGCGCGGTACCGAGGTGGAGCACGGGCCTGACTTGGATGGGCGCATCTTCACGCGTGGTGAGGTGCTGCACCTCGCCCTCGCCGCCGAACGGAGTCGCACGGCCTTGTTGGAATCACAACTAGCGACGCTCCGCAATGAAGTGCGGAGCGTCGCTGTGACGATCGGGCGGATCGTTGAGGAGCAAGGGGGATAAAGGGGCTGCAAGCGGCAAGTGCTAAGACGTTGCACCCAACTTAACCATTGACACCTACGCCCGCACCATACGCTCTTTGCGACTTTGCGGCTTTGCGTGAGATCGCTGAGTAGGAAAGCTGAGCTGAACCACGTCTTAGCGCACCAGCGTCCGGCGGACGGTGTCGGCGGCACTGCGCGCTGCGCTGAGGTAGCCCTTATAGACGGAGGCCCGCCCAAAGATTAGCGGCGTAGCGACCCCGACGAGCAGCAGCGCCGGAATCCAGAAGAACGCGCCAAGAAACCCCGTGAGCCAAGCGCAAATAAGTCCTCCGGCCACCATTACGTTCAACAGGGCGGTGCTGCCCCGTTCGCCGTACGTTTGGCCGATGAGTTCCCGCACGTTCCCAATAAGTAAGAGCAAGCCCGCGTAAGCCCCGAAGTGGGCCACGAGTGACGTACTCAGGAAGTTCAGGACAAAGAGGATCGCCACCACCACGACGATCAGGCCCGCAGCGTACAGGTAGATGGGCTTGATCGGCCAACCACCGAGCTTCGGGGAGCCATTACCATTGGGACTGCCGCCGCTATACATCGTCTTGTCCTTTCGTGAACCAACACCGAACCTGTACGCCAGGAACATGGGCGGTTCAGCGCTAAGACGCCGGGGTATACCCCCAAGTTGCAACTGCCCCTTGTCCAGCGCCTAGACAAGGGGCGCAGGTACTTAACAGTCTGGGCAAATGCGGCGCGTCCTGGTGCGGCAAAGCTGCAAGCTGCAAGCTTGTCCTACCCCTCAAAGACCGGCTTGACGCGAAACATCCCTTCGCGCTGGTCGGGCGCATTAGCTAGGGCTGCATCGCGGCTCAAGCCAGTGGTCACTTCGTCAGGGCGCATAACCGTCACGAGACCTGTCACTTGCGCCGTTGGCGCAATGCCACTAACGTCTACCTCCTGGAGCAGTTCGATGTAGGCCAGAATGTCCGAGAGTTGGCTCCGCATTTGCTCGATCTCCTCGGCGCTTAGGCTCAGTCGGGCGAGACGGGCCACATGGGCGACTTGGGTACTTGTCAGACTCATAGAGATCAACCTCAGCCTAGAAAAATGGTCGCAGAAACAGCAGCGGGAGGAGTGAGCTTAGCCGCACTCGCTTATTGCACGCTGCGCTGGTCGTGGCGTCGCTGCGCCGGAACGTCAGCGGAATGACCTAAAGGAAGATTGGTACTACCATAAAAGGTACGCTGTCACGCTGAGCGCAGCGACGCGTCTCGGTATCCATAGCGCCCGCCGGGACGCTTCGCGATGCTCAGCGTGACCAAGCTCACAGCGTTACTTTTGCTCTATTGCCTAAAAAGCCATAGCGTACGCGCAGCGCCGCAGTACACCGCTGTTGTTACCAGCCCGGCCTGTTGATCGCCCACCAAATCGTCCACAGTATACAAGAGTTTCTGGGCCAGCGAGAAGCTAGGGATGCGGAAAATTTAAAATGTCCCGGTCGTCGTGTGACTCGTGATGCGTGATCCGTGACTAGGCCGCACCCTGAGCGATCACGGATCACGCATCACGCATCACGAGTCACGGCGGGATAATTAAAAAGATCCGCTTCCCCTAGAGGTACTGCGGGCAGCACCAAGGGTGACGGCACATGAGGAGAGCGGACGGGTCGGCTTGGTCGTCTGAATCAAGCGAGCAGTCAACATAGTCACTGATCACGAACCCAAACGCGACGGTCAGCGCAACAACCAGCCCCGCGATCAGCGTTTCGGCCCGCAGCAACGGCAACGGTGCGCCACTGAGGTAGATGCGCAGCAAGATATAGACGAGTGAGTCGGAAATGGCAAAACACAACTAGTCGAGTCTGCAATCTGCAATGGTAGCTGGTGCCGTTGGGCCACTCAGCGCCGTGTGGCGGGCCGACCGCCAACAGTTTGGACGACAGCCAGGCCCTGGAGCCGAAAGGCCCAGGCAATGCCCGCCTGGAGATCGGCGAGCGTGACCAGGGAGATCAGATCCACGCCAAGTTGCACGATGGTCTGCGCGATCTCGACACCGACGCCAACGAGGGCCACCTCGCATCCGAGCAGCCGACACGCCTGGGCGGTCTGAATGAGGAGTTGCGCGACTTGGGTATCTACGACCGGAACGCCAGTGATGTCCAGGATCACCGAGCGTGCCCTCCGCGCCGCAATAGCCTCCAACAGATTAGCGGTGATATTTTGCGCCCGACGGCTATCAATCGCCCCAATGAGCGGCATGGTCAGGATGCCGTGCCAGATTTGGACGACCGGGCTGGAGAGCGACTCAATCGTATCCCGTTGGGCCTCGATCTCCGTCCGCGCTGCCTCGATGGCGAGCCGTTGATCAACCTCGTGCGTCACGTCCCGAAGCAGTGAGCCCAAGTGCGTGACAGCACCGGAGGCATTGCGCAGGGGGAAGAAGGTCGTTTCGACCCAACGCCGCTGCGCCCCCGTCATTTGCAGGCCAGCTTCATACGAGTCGAACGCGTGTGGCGGCAGCACGACGGTCTCACCCTGCATCACCCGCCGGTGATGCTCGGCACTCCCGGCGGCGGCAAGCTGCGGGTCGGTGATCATATTGAAATGGCCGACCGTGTCCGGGGGCAGGTTCCAGAGGCGGATCATCGCGGCATTGACCGTGATCTGCGTGCCCTCCCGATCAAAGATGCCCATCGGGATCGGGGAATCCACGAACGTTGAGCGAATGTATGCGGGCAGCGCTATGCCATCAACCTTATCAGTCATTGCTTTTCTCAAAGCGACTAGGGCGGGGGCCGTGTCGCATTTGTCTGATCAGAATGGGCGCAGTCACAAAGGTTGCCTGATCGTGACGGAACCACGTTACTACGCCATTACGTGTGAGGCGACTATAGCAATCCTCTTGGAACCGCGATGCGTCATGCGTGATTGGTCAGGGTGTGGCCCGGTCACGGATCACGCGTCACGCATCTTTTGTACAACCTGGATAGGCCTACTATACCCCTATATCACCTGGCAGTGCATTGCTGCAAGCTCTTGCTTTTCTGGCCTTGACACTCCCCGATGTGACGGTACAGACACCAACGCTAATGACTTCGCAATCGCCATGCCGCGAACTTTGGCTTAGCGTATGCTAAGCCGCAAAGTTCTAGGGTGGTAGCAGTTCATCACTCAGGGCGGCGAAGAAAGCGAGTAGGTCGGCGCGATCTTGCGGGGTGAAAGTGATGGGTGCCAAGGCGGGGCTTTTGACGGGGCTGTTCACCCCGGTTCCGCGCCCGCCTGCCGCGTAGACATCCAGCACGTCGCTTAACGTGGCCGCACTGCCATCATGGTAGTAAGGAGCGGTACGTGCCACGTTCCGCAGGCTCGGCACACGGAAGCGGCCCATATCCCGGGCTTGGCCCGTTACCTCGTACAGCCCTGCCTGCCCCGTCGGGTAGGCTCCGCGTCCATCAAGGTTGTACAGACCGACGTTGTGGTAGCTGCTATTGGTCAGCAACGGGCCGCTGTGACAGGCGGTGCAACCCACTTCCTGAAAGAGCCGCAGACCCCGTTGCGCCGCCGCCGAGAGCGCCGTTGTGTCACGAGCCAGCCAACGGTCGTAAGGGCTGGTGCCGCTAACGAGGGTGCGTTCGTAGGCAGCCAAAGCACTTATAATCTGCTCCCAGTGCAGTGGTTTTGGGTCATTGGGGAACGCTGCCGCGAACTGTTGCGGGTACGTCGGGTCGGCGCGGAGGCGGTCGAGGATGGACTGTTCGGCACCAGCGGCTCCCATTTCAACCGGATGCGTGCCGAAGAGCGGCACGATGGCCTGGGCTTCCAGGCTCGTCAAGTCGGGCCGTGCCCAACCTAGTACCGGCAGTATGCCCACATTGAGCAGCGAAGGCGAGTTGCGGACGCCGACCTCGCCGGTGCTGCCAAGGGCGGTTGGTCGCCCGTCGGTGAAAGCCAACGCGGGCTGGTGACAGTCTACACACGCCTGCGCCCCATTGCCGCTCAGGCGACGCTCACGGAAGAGCCGCGCCCCAAGCATCACCAGCGGGTTAGCGGGGGCGGACGGCGCAGGCAGCGCACAGGCGACCAAGATGCTTAGGGCCAAAATGCTTAGCACGGCGAGACGAAGGCGCATGGACTCTCCTTTGGTTTTTGGCCTATAGCAAACCTCTTGGAAACGTAAAGAGGAGTCAAGGCTTTAGCCGGCTGAAGCCTTGACTCCTCTTCACGACCTGGATAGGACTGCTATAAGACCATAGCTCACAAGTTAAGCAAGGGGCGTTTTTGTCAAGGAGCGCTGCGCCCTTGTTGCAGCGCCTCATACTTACATGGTATCAGGCGCATCACTGCTTTCTACAACCGGCTCGCTGGATAGAGCAGCCCATCGGTGCGCGAACTGCCCCGCAACCTTGGGCTGAGAGAGGTTCAAAATAGCCCCGTTTGGCCCTTGACCAGCCCGTTGAAACCTTCCCTTGTGAGCAATGGCCTAAGACATGCTTCAGCAGCGGCAATTTTAGCTTGACAGTTGAAATCCGCGACCGCACCACACGCACCTTGAGGCTTTGCGGCAGATCGCTAGACTGTAAAGCCAGATTGAAACCTTGTCTCAAGGCAAATAGCAGTGAATTACCCGTCGTAGTCGCATGGAAGCGCTTGCATCTGTCCAGACCTCCTTGTATAATTCGCCTGCACCTGTTATAAGCTAGAATGTTCAGGGGTTCCCCAGCGTTGAGCCGACCGATGCCTCAGTCAGTGCCGAGTGTCAGCCCCCCGCCAGGGGAGGATGACAGCCTCTTGCGTACCTTGCTTGTGAGCGAGGTGCCGAGTCGCCATGAGCAGATCCGCCCGGCGCGGTTGCGTTCGACCACCCAACAGCGCACCGAGGCCCTGCGCGGTTTCCGGCGGCGCACATGGGTTGACCGCGCCCTCACCTTGGCTGAGCGCGCCTTGGTACTCGCCGCCGTCACCACGTTCGCCTATTGGCTGTTTGAAGGCTATGGCCGCGACTGGCTCCACGAATTGCGTCAGGCCCACGCCGCCCAAGTGCTTGCCCCAGCCCTGACGCCCTCAATTAGCCTGCCCATGCCGCGCCCCCCCCCACCTCCGGTGGCTCCGCCCCAAGCGGTAGCCTTGCCCTTCACGCGCCCCGAAGATGCCTTGCCTGAGACGGCTCCCGCTACACGGGAGCCTGGCGATAGCTTTATGGTGCCCCAGACGCTGCACACCGCCCCTGACGCCGCTGACCCCCGCCCGCGCTACCTGCGGCTGCCCACCCTTGGGGCTGATATGTCTGTCTATGAGGTTTTTCAGCGCGACGGTGGCTGGGAGGTCGCCGAGTATGCCGCTGGCTTCCATAATGGTACTGCCCTGCCGGGAACCGTCGGCAACAGCGTCTTCTCAGGCCACGCAGGGCTGCGAGGGGCTGTCTTCAAAGATCTCGGGCGGCTCAAGCCCGGCGACGATGTGATTGTCGAAACTGGCGGTTGGCGCTATGTCTACCGGGTGCGCGGTTCGTTGAGCGTTTGGCCCAACCAGATTGAAGTGATGGATCAGACGCCCACCCCCGTGCTGACGCTCATTACCTGCACGAATTGGGATACACAGCGCCTCGTTGTCGTCGCCGATCTTGTCGACGCGCGCCCCCTTTCCTAGACGCTCTACTGCGTCAAGAGGAGCTTTTTATGCAGCAGCCTCCTGCACGGGGTCGCTCACCAAAGCCCGGTCAAGGTCGCGGGCCAACCCGTTGGACCCCATGGGAACTCGCGCTGATCGCGGTCAGCGTGCTAATGATCGCCTTCCCACTTTATGCCGAAACCGCCCGCTTGGTCGCTCCGCCCATCGCTCCAGCCCAAGTGAGTACTACCGATCCCGTTCAGGTGAATACCGCTGAGCCGCCCGCCGCGCCCACCGCTGAGCCGCCCGCCGCGCCCACCGCTGAGCCGCCCGCCGCGCCCACCACCGATCCGGTTCTGGCTCCTACCGATGCGCCGCCTGCGGCTCCTACCGATGCGCCGCCTGCGGCTCCTACTGCTGTGCCGTCTGCGGCTCCTACTGCTGCGCCGCCTGCGGCTCCTACCGATGCGCCGCCTGCGGCTCCTACTGCCGCAGCACCCCCGGCAAGCACGGTTGCACCAGTTCTGGTGAATACTGCTGAGCCTGCCCAGGTGATTCCCACCAACGATCCGGTCTTCCCCTATACAGCGGTGCCGCCCGCAACAAGCGTCCCTGTCAGTACTAATACGCCTGTGCTGGCGGCTTCGAACACACCTGTCCCTGGCGGCACCAGCACCTCTGTAGCACCTACTAGCACCTCCAACTCGACGGTCGAGCAAGGCCCGACCCGCACGCCGACGAAGACGCCGATTATCACCCCGCCTACGCAAACGAACACCCCGACTGCGACCACCCCGCCCACGGTGACGCCTACGGGCGCTACGCCTACACCCTCCAATACGCCTGGTTCAACTGATACGCCCGCGCCGACTGACACGCCGTTCACGGGTGTGAATCTCTTCTTGCTGGCCTCGGTCTCTGAGGCGGTACCGGGCCAATCGTTCAGCTACGGCATTTCGGTGCGTACCAACGACACGAATACGAGTTCGGTTACGGTACAGGACACGTTCGACGGTAACCTCGCGGTGCTTGGGGCAACCTCGAACGCGGGTTCATGTTCGACTGCTCAAACCGTCGTCTGTAATCTGTCCATTAGTGCGGCCAACCCTGGGCAGATCACGGTGCAGGTACAGGTTCGCAAAACTGCCACCGTTGGCACGATCATCCCCAACCATGCGACCGCAAACGGTAGCACCTCGGCCACGGTGAGCGTCCGTGTTATTGAGGGTAGCGCACCACCGATTACTCCGCCGACGAACACCGCCGGGCCTTCACCGACCAACACCGTTGGCCCTTCGCCAACCACCCCCGTTGGCCCTTCACCGACCAACACCGTCGGCCCTTCGCCAACCACCCCCGTTGGCCCTTCGCCAACCACTAGAGTCATTCCGCCCACTGCCGTGCCGCCCACCGCCGTGCCCCCCACGGCAGCCTCTGGTGGCGGTGGCGGTGGTGGTGGCGGTGGTGGCGGTGGTGGTGATGCGATCCCGCCGCCTGCGCCGCCCACCCCCGACCCGAATGTGCTGCCAACAGAGCCGCCCACCGCTGCGCCTGCCAGGAGTGCCGCCCCAGTCGTGCGCCCAACGGCGGCTGTTCGCCCGACCCGTGTGCGCCCCGCCGCGACCAAGGTGCCGGTAAACGCAACCCCGGTCAGCACCAGTGTCAGTACGACCACGGCACCGACCGCGCAGATGGTCAATCCTGCCGGTGGCGGCGAACTCTTCTTCCGCCTCGCCAGCGACTGGGGAAGTGCCTATCCCGGTCAGCAGATCAACTTCACCTTGGCGGTGCGCAATACACGCCCCCCGGCGGCCAGCGGAGCCAACGACGTACGAAGCCTCACCGTGCGGAGCGTGCTGCCCGACAATCTTGAGGTTTTGGGGGCCAATGCTGATCGCGGCCAAGACCCCACGCAGAACGGCAATGAACTTACCTACAACCTGCCGCTGTTACAACCTGGTGAGGGCGTCGAGATCTTGATCGCTGGGCGCATCAAACCTAATCTCGCCCCCGGCACCATCCTCGTCGCGCAGGGTCAACTCAGCTACAACGGCACAACCCAAGGGCTCTTCTCAAACATCGTGACCGTGCAGGTGGTGGGTAATACGCAACAGACAGCGGCACCCCTACGCACAGCCGCCGTTGGTGGCGCTGCAACCAGCAGCCCCGTCACCTCCGGGTCGGCCACGCCAACCAGTGCAGTCGCAACTACCGCGACGAGCCGCACGGCCATTGCGACAGCAAGGGCCACTAGCCGATCTACGACCACGGCTGTCGCTACGAGCGCAGGGCCTGCTGCCGCGCCCTCGGTGACGCCTATCGGCACCCGACCACAACCACCAGCACCTCTGCCAAATACGGAGGCAGGCGTGCCCTTTGTCGGCATCCTGCTGCTCGGCATGACCCTGCTTACGCGCACGTGGCGTCTGCACCGAGCGAAAGGACGCATCTAGTCCTAGATTTTGGTGCGAAACGCCCCTTTACGGCGGTGCTACCATGAGCGGGAAGCGAGTGGTTGGTCAGCCAGGAGGCCTGCCATGTTCATCGGCCGCTACGACCCACTGAACCTCTTTGCGCGCATTCCGAGTCTGGGGATGCAGATGGATCCGGTGCTGGCCCAGCGGGATCAGCGGCTCGACCATGACGAAATCTTCCAGGCGGTGAAGGCCGACCTGGCGAAACGCTCCCCGTAGACGTTGACGGTCGGCCGGCATTCCGCGCCGGGGGAAGGCATCCTGCGCATGCTGGTGATCACGCACCTCTACGGCTGGAGCTTCGAGGACACCGAGCATGTTGTCGCCGCTAGCCTGGTGCTGCGTCAGACCTGTCGCATTTCTGCCGAGCACGTTCCCGACGACACCACCCTGATCGCTGGGCCACGCTGATCCAACCGGCGACCGTGCAGACCTTGCTTGACCACGTCACCGTGCTGGCCCGCCAACTCACGGTGACGAACGGGCGGAAGCTGCGCATTGATGGCACGGTCGTAGAAACTAACATCCACCATCCGAGCGATAGCACCTTGCTCAATGACGAGATGCGCGTGCTCAGCCGCGTCGTGCGCAAGACGCGGCAGGTCGCGGCGGACGGGGTCGGCTGGAGTCAGAAGCACTTGGAGGAAGCCGCCAAACAGGCCAAGGCGGGCATGAAGCGCATCATGGACGTGGCACGCCAGAAAGGCGAGCCGGCTGCCGATGCGCTGAAGACGGCGTAGCGGGACGTGGTGGACCTGACCCAAACGGTGGTCGATCACGCGCAGCACACGGCGGAGGCCCTGACGACGACGGCCAACGAGGCGGCGCAGCGTTGCGCCGACCGGTTGGAGGAACTGGTGCCGCTGGTCGCGCAGGTGATCCAGCACATGACGCGTCGCGTGCTGCAGGGCGAGCAGGTGCCCG
>CAIRDL010000280.1 GCA_903877345.1 uncultured Oscillochloris sp.
ACTGATGGCGAGGCGATTGACGCCGCTTTGCGGGCCAACTCGGCCCTGTTGGGGCGGCACGGCATGTTTGTTCGCGAGAGGAGTTAGCGATGGAAACTACGACGTTGACGCTGCGTTGCCGTTGTTGTGAGCCTGCCAGCGCCCTGTTGCCACGGGGCGATCTTGAGCCGGGGCTGGCGGTTTGTCCACGGAGTGGGCGTTTGCATCGGGCTGGCGGGGTAGCCTATGAGCTAAGCAGCGACGGGGTGCCCTTCGTTCGTCGTGCCGCTGCGCCTGCGGCGCAGGCGGTGGTGCGGCTTGACTTGAGCAAGGAAGGGTACGCTTAGATTGCAGATTGTCGCGGCAAGCGGCGTTTTAGCGCGGGCTTGTCTGGGTTGTGCAGCGGAGTCAAGGCTTCAGCCGATGAAAGCCTTGACTCCGCTGTACTGTATGGTTCCAAGCGGATTGCTCCAAAATCTCAATCTACCATCACTCCAACCCCAAGTATTTCTCCTGCACTGCCTCGTTCTCCCGCAGGGCTTTGGCGCTATCCGCAAGCACCACCTCGCCACTCTGAAGTACATAGCCCCGGTGGGCGATGTTGAGCGCTTGGAGGGCGTTTTGCTCGACCAAGAGTACCGTCATGCCCTGCGTGTTGATCATTTGGATAATCGCAAAGATCTGCTCGACTAAGACCGGGGCGAGGCCCATTGAGGGTTCGTCGAGCAACAGCACTTGGGGGCGCGTCATCAGGGCGCGCCCAATGGCGAGCATCTGTTGTTCGCCACCTGAGAGCGTGCCGCCTTTCTGCGCGACACGCTCACGCAGGCGTGGGAAGAGGCCAAAGACCCGTTCGAGGTCATCCCAGTAGCTCTGACTGCGTGTGTCGTGCAAGTAGGCTCCCATTTCGAGGTTCTCAAGCACGGTGAGGCGCGGGAAGATACGGCGACCTTCGGGCGATTGGGCAATGCCGAGCTTCACAATCTCATGGGCGGGCTGTTTGTCAATACGCTGATCCTTGAAGCGCACCTCACCAGTGCGCGGCGTCAGCAGCCCCGAGATGGTACGCAGCGTGGTACTTTTCCCAGCCCCGTTTGCGCCAATCAGCGTGACAATCTCGCCCTGATTGACCGTCAGCGAGACGCCTTTGAGCGCGTGAATCTTCCCGTAATAGGTGTGAATGTTCTGCAATTCAAGCAGAGCCATGCGGTTTCCTTGACAAGCCTGCGGCCATTCCTGCGGCTATTCCTGCGGCCACAGAAGCTCACAGAAATATACTCATCTGTGAGCTTCTGTAGCGAAATCTCATCATCGTACTAAGCTGAATCTGCGGGAGCTTCGGCATGTCCTGCCGCGCCTTTCCCGAGATACGCCTCAATCACGCGGGGATTGCTGCGAATGACGTTGGCATCGCCTTCGGCAATTTTGGTGCCGTAATCAAGCACCGAGATACGCTCGGAAATCGCCATCACCAAGCGCATATCATGTTCGATGAGCACGACCGTCAGGCCCAGTTCATCGCGCAAGCGGCGGATGAGCTCGGTCGCCGCGATGGTCTCCTGGGGGTTCATGCCGGCGGTCGGCTCATCAAGCAGAATGAGTTTGGGCTGCCCAGCAAGGGCACGGGCAATCTCAAGGCGGCGCTGGTCACCATACGGTAGATTTTTCGCCAACTCGTCGCCCTTCGCCGCAAGGCCGACATAGGCTAAGTGTTCGCGGGCGCGCTCACGGGCCTGCGCCTCCTCACGGCGCAAGCCAGACGTATGGGCAATAATCTGCCAGAAGGGCGCGTGCAGGTGCGTGTGCATTCCCACCAGCACATTCTCTAGCACAGTCATATTGTTGAAGAGGCGAATATTCTGGAAGGTGCGGCGCATCCCCAAGGCGGCAATCTCGTCGGAGCGTTTGCCCACCAACGTTTTGCCATCAAAGATGATACTGCCTGAATCGGGCTTGTAAATGCCTGTCAGCAGGTTGAAGAAGGTCGTCTTGCCTGCCCCATTCGGGCCAATCACACTCACAATGCGGCCCGCCTCAATCTGCAACGTAACCGCATTCACCGCCGTTAGGCCGCCGAACGATTTGGTGACCTCAGTTGCTTCGAGGAGCGCCATTGTGCAAATCCCCTTCGACAAGGTTTCAGGTGCAAATGATGCGTGATGCGTGATCGGTCGCGGATCACGCATCACGCATTACGCCTCAGGCGTCCCCGTATCCTCGTTCGCGTGCAAGGCTTCACGGCGGCGCTGCTCGGGCAGAATACCCTCGGGGCGGAAAATCATCATCACGATCAGCAGCAGCCCAAAGAGCAAGCGTTGATATTGGGTCGGGTCGAAGGCTGCGGGAATGGGGAGACCGGCCTTTTGTGCATCGCGCAGCACCGTTGCGATGCGCGGCAAAATTTGGAGGTCAAGCAGCGTCACCAGCACGGCCCCGAGGATGACACCAGGGATGCTGCCGAGGCCGCCGAGGATTACCATTGAGAGAATGCTGATCGAACGCAAGAGGTCGAAGGTCGGCGGGTTGATAAAAAGCTGTTTCGCCGCAAAGACGACGCCCATCATGCCCGCGAACGACGCGCCGACGGCGAAGGCCATGAGCTTCATCCGCACCAACGGAATGCCCTGGGCAATGGCAGCCGTCTCATCCTCGCGAATCGCTTCCCAGGCCCGCCCGACACGCGAGTGCTTCAGGCGGCTCACTGCCGTGACGGTGAGCAGCAGAATCACGAGTACCAGCAAATAGAAGAAAAGCTGATAAAGCTGATTGTCGTCCAACGTCCAGCCAAGGGTTCCGCGCACGAAGTCGGCCAACGGCAACGGCGGGCGCCCAATATCCTTGATGCCTTGCGCCCCATTGGTGAGGTTGATCGGCTTATCGAGATTGACCGCCAAGACGCGGATGACCTCACCGAAGCCCAGGGTGACAATCGCCAAATAGTCGCCGCGCAACCGCAGCACCGGCAGGCCCAACAACACGCCGAAGCCCGCGCCGATGGCGAGGCCGAGCAGGATAAAGGCGTAGAACCAGCCCGATGCGATGGGCGCGGCCCCCGCGAAGAGGTTAGCGATCTGCGGCGTGCTGAAGATAGACCAAAGGTAGGCACCCACCGCGTAAAACGCGACGTAGCCGAGGTCAAGCAACCCGGCAAAACCCACGACCACATTCAGGCCGAGGGCCAAGACCGCGTAAATCCCGGCTTGGGTGGCAACATCAATGTAATAGGGGTTGAGAACGCCGAAATAGGGCAGCACCAGCCCGAACAGCACGCCACCGAGGCCAAGCTTAAAGCCTAGCGCCACCTGGGAACGGTAGACGACGAGGGCCAGCAGCATGAAAAGGATGAAGAGAATGTCGGTGAGCAGACTGGTGCGCGTGTTCAGCAGCAGCAAGCCTGTGCAGAGCGCGGCGTAAAGGCTTAGGAAGACGTAGCCACCTGGCCCGCTGCTCAGCCGTGCGCGGAGTTGCGTCCAGGGGTCGGGTGCGGGGCGGGGTGTCGTCATAGAGAAAGTCCTTCGCGACAGCGCTTGATGACCGCACCACAAAGGCACAAAGACACAAAGACTACGTATCCATAGGGTGGCAGCTTTGTGCCTTTGTGTCTTTGTGGTGAATCTGAAAAGCTCGTTGGAGTGTTAGACAAGGTTCGTGGCTACTTTACAGTTTGAGCACACGCAAGGCGTTCTAATGCGCTCGATCTGAAACCTGAAACCTGGCCCCTGAAACCTTGTCTTACACTTTTTGCGTAACCGCCTCACCGAGCAGACCAGACGGGCGAAAGATGAGGATCAGGATCAGAATGCTAAAGGCAGCAATGTCGGCGTAGCTCGCCCCGGAGAACTTCCCGCCGGTGAACATCGAGAGATACGAAGAGACAAACGCCTCAAGGAACCCGAGCACGATGCCGCCGACCATCGCGCCGGTGATGTTGCCGATGCCGCCGAGCACCGCAGCAGTGAACGCCTTGATACCGGGAATGAAGCCCATGTAGGGGTTCACGGTGCCGATGTTCAAACCAAAAAGCACGCCCGCCGCCCCGCCGAGCGCCCCGCCAATCAAGAAGGTCAGCGCGATAATCTGGTTGACATTCACGCCCATCAAACTGGCGGTGGACATGTCCTGCGCGGTGGCACGAATCGCTTTGCCGAGACGAGTTGCATTCACCAGATAGTTCAGTGCGATGAGCATCAGCACCGCGACCGTGATGAAGATGATCGCCTTGGGGCTAATCATCACCGGCATGCTCCGTTCGCCAAGCGGGATTTCGGCCAGTTTGATGGCTTGGCCGAAATCAGGGGTCTCGAAGCGGGCGTTAAAGCCAAGGGGCGTGCTGGTGGCGATGAGGCGCACGAGGTCTTGGAGTACCAGCGACATGCCGATGGCCGAGATCAGGGGGACGAGGCGCGGCGCACCGCGCAAGGGGCGGTAGGCGATCCGTTCGGTGGTCATCGCCAAGAGGCCGCTGACCGTCATGCCCGCCAGCACGGTGATGAGGACAAAGAGCAGTGGGGGAAGAATGGTGAGGAGGCCGATCTGTTGCATCAGGTAGCCGACGCCTGCGCCAACAAAGCCGCCGACCATGAAGATCTCGCCGTGAGCGAAGTTAATAAACTCCAGGACACCGTAGACCATCGTATAGCCAAGGGCAATCGTAGCGAAGAGGAACCCGCGCACCACCCCGTCAATCATCACTTGGGGCAGAATTGCCAGGGCGGTCTGAAAGAGCATCGGGTCTGAGCGGCTCAGCAGGAAGGCCACGACCACGATTATCAACCCAAGGACAACGGCGCTTCCAACAATGAAGAGGGCCAGTTGCACAAGGGGCAGCAACACCATGCGGATGATCTCCACAGTACGTTGCTGCCCCACGTTGCGTACGCTGGCGTTTGGCTCGCCTGCCATGTGCTGCTCTCTAACTGGATGCTAAGGCAAGGTTCAAACCAGCTTTACCGTTTGGCGATCTGACGCAAAGCCGCAAAGTCGCAAAGCCGCAAGAAGCGTACGGCGGGGGCGTAGAAACGCAAAAGCTTGCGTCTCTACCCCTTCGGGGCCATAAAGAAACCGTGACGCCAGGGGTTTGGCCCTGGCGTCACAAAGGAGGGGCGGGTCTACTTCGTGGGCGGAGCGCTCACGATACGGGTGATGAGCTTGTTCTCATTCCACTTGGCCGGGTCGGTGTTCGCCGCGAAGATGTAGTAGGTCGCCGGGTTCGGGTCGCCCTGCGGGTTGAACGTGTAGGTAGCGGTAATGCCATCAAGGGTCGGCAGGCTCTTCATTGCGGCAACCACCTGGGCGCGAGTGGGCTTACCCTTGGCCTCGATGGCAGCCTTGAGGATGGAGGCCGTGCAGAAACCGGTTGCATCGAAGGCTTGGGCCGAGAAGGGCGTGGCGACGCCGTTGAACTTGGCTTGGTAGGCAAGGGCAAACTGAGCCGCGTTGGGGAAGGTACTCACGGGAGCCGCCACGGTGGTGTAGTAAGTGTCGCTAAGCGCATTGCCCGCCAGTTTCGCCAACACCGAAGAGTCGAGGCCATCGGGGCCGAGGAACTTGGTAGTAATGCCGCGCTCACGGGCCTGGCGCAACAGCGGCCCAGCCTGACCGAAAAGACCACCGAAGTAGATCAGATCGGGGTTCGCCGCTTGGATCGTCGTCAGGATGGAGGAGAAGTCGCTCTTCTCTTCGGTGCCCTCGAAACCAAGCACCTTGAGGCCGAGCCGCTCAGCTTCCTGGCGGAAGAACTCGGCAACGCCTTGGCCGTAGTCAGTCTTATCGTGCAAGATGAAGACGCTCTTGGCCTTCAGCGTCTCACTGGCGAAGCGCGCCCCAATCGGTCCCTGGAGGTCATCGCGGCCCACCACGCGGAAGGCATTCGCGTAACCACTGTCGGTAATGCGCGGATTGGTGTTGGCCGGCGAGATCATCAGGAGGTTGGCATTACTGTAGTCGGGCAGTGCCGCCAAGGCCACACCCGA
Source organism: uncultured Oscillochloris sp. (assembly GCA_903877345.1). Lineage (GTDB taxonomy): Bacteria > Chloroflexota > Chloroflexia > Chloroflexales > Chloroflexaceae > CAIWXH01. The sequence goes on from CAIRDL010000280.1 coordinate 5,952, forward strand.
GTTCAGGTGGCCGACCACGCAGAGGACTTCCGGGTCGGTGATAATCTTCTTGGCATTGGAGGTACCGACTTCAGGCTGGGACTTATCATCAAAGGGCAGCAGTTCCAGCTTAACACCGGTCGAGACAATGGCCGTCCCGATCTGCGCGATGCCCAGATTAACCCCGTTGCTGATGCCTGTGCCTAGGTCTGCATCAGCACCCGAGAGCGGAGTATGCGAGACGATCTTGACGGTACCAAGCGCCTTGGCAATCTCGGGGGTAATCTGGCCGACAAGAGTGATGATGTAGTCCGTGACTGAGCCAGCAGAGGTGGTGGTCGGCACAGCGGTGGCGGCTACCGTCGTGGTACCCGTCGGCACGGTGGTCGCGGCAACCGTCGTGGTCGGCACGGTGGTCGCGGCAACCGTCGTGGTCGGCACGGTGGTGGCCGCCGTGGTGGTTGACACGGTAGTCGCGGCAATCGTTGTTGCCACCGTGGTGCCAGCAGCGGCGGTGCTCGCCGTACTCGCCGGGGCGACGGTCGCAGGCCCGGCAGGGGTATTTGTGGGTTTGGCTGGCGTGGTCGTCGTGGTACCACCACCGCAGGCGGCCAGCATGGCCGTCAGGATGCCTACCAGCATCAATAGACTAAGAGCGCGTTTCATAGGAAAGTCCTTCAGGTGCGGAAACCCACGAGCTTGAGCCGTAGGTTACTGACGCCTGTTAATCCTTGCATAACCTTTAGCGTATCTGGTGTGACATGAGGGAGAAGCAGCGCACGCAGATCACCACTATGGGATGCCAACCCAAATCGTTTGTGCGCCTACCAACGGCAACAAAGGCACCAAACACCCCCTTTCGGTGTTGCGATTCCTAGTGTCGGGAAGGGTAGTGTCGCTACAGGGCGAACCGTTGCCCAGTGTGTGGTAACGGGGCACCACACACGAACTTATACATGCAAACATTGGTGATAGGGGGCGAGTGTACCGGAAGGTTATGGGCTTGTCAAGCGCCGTAAAGTCGTTAGGGCTACGTCAAAGTCACGCGCCGGGAGGCTAAAGCCGCGAGCTACGGGGACGAAGCCTGCTTCAACAGGCTCGATACGCCCGTTTAAGCGAACTTCGTAGCCCGTAGCTCGCGGCTTCAACCGCCGGACGTGGGGGTGGCGCTTGCGCAACCGCCATAGCTTGCGGTACCTGTCTGTTGGCTGCACGTCTTCGTGGCGAGGGTCTGCTCAAGGCGTGATTGGTATGCGCGGGGGCGTGATTGGCATGCGCGGGAAGCGACTCTCGCAAACCTATCTGGGTTGTGAACCCGGGGGCTGAAGCGCCTGGATGTTGACGTAGCCCTAAGCCACATCCCGCTAGGTTTGACAGTACCACAACCAGATGGTATACTCCCCCATCGCGGCGCAGGGAGCGCGCAGAATAGATTCGTGTGTCAAACCGGCCCCCTCTAAGGCGCAGCTATTGTTGCGACCAGACCCGGGCGCGGATATTATTTTGTCTCACGCTAGGTTCTCATGGGCGTCTGAACCAGGAGTGCTGGATGCCGACTATTAATCAGCTCGTACGGAAGCCGCGCAAGCCGGTAGAGAAGAAGACCAAAGCCCCGGCGCTGCGGTTTACCTACAATTCGCTTAAAGGGAAGTTGACCCGTGGCAAGGGTTCGCCGCAGAAGCGCGGCGTTTGCACCAAGGTCGCTACGGTCACGCCGAAGAAGCCTAACTCGGCGCTACGCAAAATCGCTCGGGTGCGGCTCTCGAACCAAATTGAGGTTACGGCCTACATCCCTGGTGAGGGTCACAACCTCCAGGAACACTCGGTGGTGCTGATTCGCGGTGGCCGCGTGAAGGATCTGCCCGGTGTGCGCTATCACATTGTGCGCGGCACCCTTGATACGCAGGGCGTGAATGGCCGCAAGCAGGGCCGCTCGAAGTATGGCACCAAGAAGAATGTGCAGCCGGTTGGCAAGAAGCGTTAGGGCTCGGAAGAGGTAGGTATTATGCCCCGTCGTGGCAATGTTGAGAAGCGGATTCCCCCGCCGGATGCCCGCTACGATAGTGTGTTGGTGCAGAAGTTCATCAACAAGGTGATGGAGCGCGGGAAGAAGAGTGTCGCTGAGCGCATTGTCTATGATGCGCTTGACCTCGCTGCCGAGCGCACCAAGAAGTCCCAGATCGAGGTTTTCGAGCAGGCGCTCCGCAATGCCAGCCCCTCGATTGAGGTGAAGCCCAAGCGGGTCGGCGGCGCAACCTATCAGGTGCCGGTCGAGGTTAAGAGCGAGCGCCGCTATGCTTTGGCGATGCGCTGGCTCCTTATCGCGTCACGGGCGCGCACGGGTCGCCCGATGTTCGAGCGCTTGGCGACTGAGTTGGTTGATGCCTTTAATAATACGGGCAACACCATTAAGCGCAAGGAAGATGTCCATAAGATGGCCGAGGCCAATCGCGCCTTTGCTCACTACGGACGTTTGTAGGCTCGTGCGGGTGCAAGGGTAATCACCGGCGGCGTTTGTGTCGCCTGACTTAGGAGTAG
>CAIRDL010000281.1 GCA_903877345.1 uncultured Oscillochloris sp.
ACGGATCACGGATCACGCATTTGCCCGTTCAGGCGAGTAATGGCTTGCTCGGCGGCGCTTTGGAGGTCGCGGTAACTTTCGAGGCCACTAAGGTCAACGCCGTTGGCAACAATGTGTTGGGCGAAACTGGCCGAAACACCCGCCAGCATAGCGTGCGTGCCGAGCAGTTCAATCGCCTGGGTCGCGTGCAAAAGGGTCTGCACCACCTCGGCGTTGATGGTCGCGAGGCCCGTGATGTCGAGGATGGCGACCCGCGACCGCCGCTTGGCGACGCCCTCGACTAGGGCGGTAGTCAGGGCTGCGCCGCGCTGAGCATCAACGTGGCCCACAATCGGCAGCACCACGACCCCATCCCAGACTGGCAGCAGCGGCGATGAAAGCTGTGCGACCGTCTCAAGCAGGTCGCGCTGGCGGTCGAGGCTCGTCTGGAGGTCGGTGGTGCGCTCATCAATCGCAGCGCGTTGGGTACGCAGATCAGTGACCATCTGGTTAAAATCACGCTGGAGCGCACCAAGCTCGTCGTGGCGGGTAATCGCGACTTGGCTGCTCGTATCGCCGGCACTGATGCGCTGGGTAGCAGCAGCGAGGATACGGATCGGGCGTGAGATCCGGTTGACCGCGATGAGGGCGAAGGCCGCTGCCACTACGGCGACGACGAAGAAGAGCAGGGTCGCCATCGTGAGCGACTGACGCATGCTCGCATCAGCATCGGCCAACGGCTGCTCGGCCCCAATGACCAGATTGAGGTTGCCGATGCTCACGAGTCGCCGGGCCTGAAGTACCTCCTCGCCCAGAACGCCTTTGGCGACGCCGTCGGCGGCGGGGATGGGCGGTGTCGTATTGATGACAATCGCCAGATTAGGATGCGCAATCAGGCGGCCTGTAGCATCAAAGACCATCACCGTACTATTCGGCCCAAAGGGCAAACTCGTAACCCGATCAAAGACTTGGCGCACCCGCACCTTGGCGATCAGCACACCGTCGGGTTTCCCGCTCTGCACATCAAGGGTCGGTACCGCCATCCAGAGCAATGGTTCGCCATTCGCTTGGCTCAACTCAAAACCGAGATAATAGGTCTTATTCAGGCGCATCGGCTCGGTGAAGATCGCCTCGGTGCGGTGGTTATGCAAAGCGGTCGGAGCCGCCGCACCGATCCGCGAGACGCGGCTAGACTCGGCCCCCAGTTGATCAACAAGCGCCAACTCGTCGAAGGTATTGCGGTATAAGAGCGCCTCGCGCATCACCGCCTCGCGGGCCAGCACGTTCGTACCGTGCAGATCAGGATCCTGGATCAACGTGGACAACTCGGTCTCAGCGCCCGCGATGTAGGTCGTGATCTGGTCAGTGGCCTGCTCAGAAATCTGGCGCTCGAACTTCAGCACCTGGGCGCGCTCACGTTGAAAAATGCCCCAGCCCAGCGCCGTCCCGACGACGAGCGCCGGGATGAGGCTGAGCGCGATGAGGAGCGAAGTCAAGCTGACCCGGAGACTACGATTCATGGCATATAGCTAACGGCTAACTCACTGCCCCCCAAAACTTTTGAGGAGCTCGACGGCATTGGCGGGTACAACTTCAAGGGTGTCGAGAATGACCTCTTTGAGCGGTTGGGCCTGCTGCTCAAGGATCTTAACCGCCCACTCGATGGCCTCTTGGCCACCCGTGGGGTAGACGTAGGTGACATTAATCCGGTTGGCAATGACCGACTTAATGCCGCCGTCGGGGGTAGGCAGGGCATCAATTCCAATGACCAACGTGGTGCTTGGGTCAGTCTTGGTCTGGGCAAAAGCGTTAATTGCGCCTTCCGCCATCGGGTCGTTATGGGCGTAAACCACATCAACCTTGGGGTTGACCTTGAGCATTTCGACCGCCAGCGGGATAGCCTTATCGCCAATCCAATCGGCGTTCTGACTGGCGATAATCTTGACCGTCGGGTTAGTAGCGATGCCCTCGCGGAACCCATCGCCCCGCTCGGTGGCTGGGGTTGAACCTTCAAGGCCGCGTAACTCGATCACATTACAAGGGTCGCGGCCCTGCACTTTGCACCACTGGGCCGCATAAGCCCCGGCCCGGCGGCCAATCAGCTTATTATCCGCACCAATCCACATCGTATACTTCGCGCCGTTGACCTTGCGGTCGAGGACAATCACCGGGATACCCTTATCGTAAGCGCGGGCGACCACGTTGGTCAAAGGCGTGGCCTCGTTGGGCGAGATGATCAACAAGTTGACCCCTGCCTCGATGAAGCGTTCCACATCAGCGACCTGCGTGGCGTTGCTCTGCTTCGCATCGGCGAAGCGAAC
>CAIRDL010000282.1 GCA_903877345.1 uncultured Oscillochloris sp.
CGGGCGATGAGGGTGCTGACGCCCGCATCGCCATCGCGCCCATTCCGCTCCAGGCCAGTGAAATAGGTATTCATTCCGAAGAAACTGAGTTGGGTGGGTTGCCCGACAACGGTTGGCGTTTGGGCATAGCTCGCACCGGCGGTTATGGCGTAGGCCAAAGCCAGGAAAGCGAGGGCGCTTCGCAGGGGTCGAGTGGTCATCAAAACCTCCCCAGGAGACCGCAGGTTTGGGTGCGGCGTATGGTTTTGGAACAGCGGTACGGTGTCCCATTCAGGTTGTTCGCCGAGAGGCTGAAGCCTCCGGCTCGGCATTGCAAAACCCGCCTTGGCGGACTCTTCAGCAGGCTTCGTAAACGTAGCCGGTGGCTTTAGCCACCCGGCGAACGGGTAGGCTACGGCGCGCTCGGACGTTGCAACCGCCCTGACGCTCCCTCAGCCGGTTTTGCCAGTGGCTAGAGCCCGTGTTATCATGCAGCGACTTCCGCACCGCCTACCCCCATAAGGAACTGCTATGGTGCAGCTTTCGGCCAGCCGACGGGCGGCTCTCCGCACAGAGTTGCTCAATTTGCTCCGCAACCTTGAACCCGACCTCATCGGGATTCGCATCAATGCGTTGCTGGCCGAAGTGCTTGGGGACGCCCCGCTTACGGCCACGCTCACTCTTGAAGAAGCGCCTGAAGCCGCCGACCACCGCGTGGTCGTCACCGGAATCGGGGTCGTTTCGCCCTTTGGTGTCGGCGTTGCCCCCTTTTGGGATGGCCTTGCGGCAGGGCGTAGTGCCATCAGCCGCATTACCTGTTTTGACCCCAGCCCTTACCCCTGTCAAATCGCCGGTCAGGTTCCAGATTTTACGCCCCAGCACTTCATGGATGGCAAAGAGGCGCGCCGCATGTCGCGGTCGAGTCAACTGGCAGTCGCGGCGGCGCGCATGGCCGTCGAAGCCGCCGACCTGCGGATTGATGCTGGTTCCCGCGAGGCGATTGGCGCGCTTGTCGGCTGTGGCACCACTTCGATGCCTGATGTTGAACAGGCCGTGACCACGCTCGTCAAGCGCGGGGGTATGAAAATTAGCCCCTTCTTCATTCCGGCGGCGATCCCACACATGCCCGCCGCCCAAGTCGCCATTCAACTGGGCCTCCACGGCTACCTTTCCGCCACCAGCACCGCCTGTGCCGCCGGTGCCCAAGCTATTGGCGAGGCTGCGGAGGTCATTCGCCGTGGTGATGCCGAGGTGATGTTGGCGGGCGGGGCTGAAGCGCCTATCGCCGCCCTAAGCCTAGGGGCTTTCTGCGTGCTCCGGGCGCTCAGTACCCAGAGGAACGCCCAACCCACCACCGCCTCGCGCCCCTTTGACGCTCACCGCGACGGTTTTGTGCCTGGCGAGGGGGCCGCCATCCTCGTACTCGAACGCCTGAGCCACGCCCGTCAGCGCGGCGCGCCCATCCTCGCCGAACTGGTCGGCTACGGGGTCTGTGCCGACGCTTACCACGTCACCGCCCCCGATCCCGACGGCCACGGTGCCGCCCGCGCCATGCGCCGGGCCCTCGCCAGCGCCAAACTTGGCCCGCAGCAAGTTGACTATATCAATGCTCATGCTACCTCAACCCCGGCGGGCGATTTGGCCGAGACCCGGGCGATCAAGCAGGTGTTCGGCGAATATGCCTACAGTGTACCGATCAGCGCCAATAAGTCTATGTTCGGCCACCTCACGGGGGCCGCAGGTGCCGTTGAAGCCGCCGCTACCATTCTTGCCCTGCGCCACAGTCTTATTCCACCCACAATTAACCTAGAAGAACCAGACCCTGCCTGCGACCTCGATTATGTCCCCAATGACGCCCGCCCTGCCAACCTTGAAGTCGCCATCTCCAACTCCTTTGGCTTCGGTGGCGTCAACGCGGTGTTGGTCTTCCGCCAAGCGCACTGATAGCCGTCAGCCGTCAGCCGTAAAATCTGCAAGCCAAATGACCATGAACTGGGGTCTCACCGGCCACGTCTGGGCGGTCAGCCAACTCGAACATAGCATCCAGGTCGGCACCGACGCCCACGCCTACCTGCTCAGCGGTGTCGCTGGTCTCGGCAAAGCCCTGCTTGCCCTGCGGCTGGCCCAAGCCCTGAACTGCGAGCTTAGCCCCGGCGTCCCCTGCCTGACTTGTCGCACCTGCAAGCGCATCGAGCGCGGCAGCCACCCCGATGTACGCATCGCTGGCATGACATCCCAGGCCGTCGGCCTCAAGCCCGAAGAAGCGGCCCGCCAGAAGGAGTTGAAGATCGGCACGGTGCGCGAATGGCAACGCGACCTTGCGCTCCGCCCGTACGAGGCTCGCCGCCGCATCTTCATCCTCCACGACGCCGAACGCCTGAATGAAGAAGCCTCGAACGCGATGCTCAAGACCCTCGAAGAGCCGCCCGCCTACGCCACACTTATTCTCGTCGCCAACAGCACCGACCTGCTGCCCACCATCGTCTCGCGCTGCCGGGTCTTGCGCCTGCGCCCCTTGCCGCGCCGCGAAGTGGCTGCGGCCCTTGTCGCCCGTGGCATGGACGA
>CAIRDL010000283.1 GCA_903877345.1 uncultured Oscillochloris sp.
GTAATTGGCATGATGAGGGGCGTAATTGGCATGATGAGGGGCGTAATTGGCATGATGAGGGGCGTAATTGGCATGATGAGGGGCGTAATTGGCATGATGAGGGGCGTAATTGGCATGCGCGGGGGCGTAATTGGCATGCGCGGGGGCGTAATTGGCATGATGAGGGGCGTGATTGGCATGATGAGGGGCGTGATTGGCATGATGGACAAGCACAACTTGCACTGGTCACTTAGGGAAGCGGAAAAATTAAAGCGTCTCGTCACCGCTTGACCCGTGCTGCGTGATCCGTGTTGTCGCACAACCCGAAGCGGCCTAACGCCGCAAGGTCTCGTCACCGCTTGACCCGTGCTGCGTGATCCGTGACTAGGCCGTGCCGTGACCGATCACGGATCACGCAGCACGGGTTACGACGGAACAATTGAAAAGATCCGCTTCCCTTACTGTTGAAGCGACTCTCGCAAACCTATCTGGGTTGTGAACCTGGGGGCTGAAGCGCCCGGACGTTGACGTAGCCCCACCGCATCGCATCGTACCGTACTTAAAAGCTGACCCCGGTTTAAGTTGTGGTATCATACTGTACCCATAACGCAGCGCGTAATGCGCTATCCATGCGACTGGTCAAGGAGGACCGCATGCCCCAGCCGATCAAGCGTGTTGCCGTGATTGGTGCTGGCACGATGGGCGCGTCTATCGCCGCCCTAGTTGCTGGTGCCGGTCTGCCGGTGTTGCTCCTCGATATGCCCCCCGCGACGCTAACCCCCGAGGAAGAGGCGAAGGGTCTGACCCTCGCCCATCCCGCCGTCCGTAATCGTTTCGTCCAAGGCGGCTTCGACCGCATGCGCAAGGCCCGCCCCGCTAATCTTTACAATGAGCGTAGCGCCGCGCTGATTACCCTCGGCAATACCGAGGACGATTTCGCCAAACTGGCCGCTTGTGATTGGATCGTCGAGGTGATTATCGAGCAGCTTGGCCCCAAACAGGCGCTCATGGAACGCTTGGAGGCGGTACGTAAGCCTGGGGCGCTGGTCACCACCAACACTTCCGGCATCCCCATCGCTCAAATCGCCGCCGGTCGCAGTGACGATTTCCGCCAACACTGCTTCGGTACTCACTTCTTCAACCCGCCCCGCTACCTCAAGTTGCTCGAACTTATCCCCGGTGCCGAGACTGACCCCGCCGCTTTTGCCGCTTTCCGTACTTTCGCCGAGGATACGCTGGGCAAGGGCGTGGTCGTCTGCCGCGACCGCCCCAACTTCATTGGTAATCGCATCATTGCCTTCGCCGCGATGAGCGATTTGGGCTTTATTCTTGAAAAGAACTACACCGTTGAGGAAGTAGACGCGCTTACTGGCCCGCTCATCGGGCGACCCAACACCGCCACCTTCCGCCTACTCGATGTGGTCGGCAACGACATCATGGCGCACGTCGCCAACAATCTTTACCCGGCAGTACCCGATGACGAGAGCCGCGAGACCTTGCATTCCACTGACCTGCTCGACCGCATGGTCGCGGCGGGCAAGTTGGGCCGCAAGGTCGGCCAGGGTTTTTACAAAGAAGTGCGTCAGGGTGCAAAACGCGAGTTCTGGCCGCTCGACCTCCAGGCGTTCGACTATGTGGCGCTTCAGGGTACCGCCACGGTTGACGAGTTTATCAAGGCGGCGAAGAAGCTGAAGAGTCTGCCGGAGCGCCTGCGCTTTATGGTGCAGCGTGCGGCGACGCAGCCCGATGACCGCGCCGCCGCGCTTGTCGCCCAAACGCTGCTGCCTACAATGGCCTACGCCGCCCGGCGTCTCCCCGAAATTGCCGACAGCGTGGCCGACGTGGACAACGCGATGTGCTGGGGTTTCGCCCACGAGCTTGGCCCGTTCCAGATGTGGGACGCCTTGGGCGTGGCTGTGGCTGCCGACCTGATGCGGGGCCAAGGCATCGCACTGCCCGCTTGGGTTGACGACCTGATCGCCAAGGGTGACGCCTGCTTCTATCGTGACGGTGCGCCCTACAATGTCGCCACGGGCA
>CAIRDL010000284.1 GCA_903877345.1 uncultured Oscillochloris sp.
CGGTTTGGCCATGCTTGGCGGCAGCGAGTCCTTCGGCGCAGGCGGTTGGCGGCGCACGCCGCTTGCCGCAAGCTTGCCGGTGGAACTTGACCCCAAAAGCGAGACGCGCACCCCCGATTTGGCCTTGGCGCTCGTGCTTGACCGCAGTGGCAGCATGGGCCAAACCACAAGCGCGGGGCGTGACCGCCTCAGTCTGGCGAAAGAGGCGGTCTATCTTGCCAGTCAAGGGCTTGCCACTCGCGATCAACTGGGTGTTTATGTGTTTGATGATGCAGCGCAAACCATCCTGACATTACAGCCTTTACCCGATCTGTTTGTGCTTGAAGAAGCGTTAGGTCAGGCGAGTATCGGTGGCGGCACCAACATTCGCGCCGGAGTTGCCTTAGCCGCGCCCGCATTAGCGGCGGCAAACGCCCGCATCAAACACATGATCCTGCTCACCGACGGCCTCGACGACAACAACTACGGCGATTTGATTGACCAACTGCGGGCACAAGGCACCACAGTCACGATTGTCTCGATTGGTGGCGACGCGAATCCGAATCTTGCAGGCTTGGCGGCACGCGGCGGCGGGGCTTTTTACCGCGTTGAAACCGCACAAGATGTGCCGCGCATCTTTCTCAGCGAGACGATTCGGATTGCCGGGCGCGACATCGTGGAGGGCGCACTGACGCCAATGGTCGCGCTGAATGCCCCGCCGGTGCGCGGACTAGGCGCGTTACCGAATCTGTACGGCTACAACGCCACCACCGCCCGCCCAACGGCACGCACCATCGTGGTTGCGCCAAACGGTGCCCCGTTGCTGGCGGTGTGGCAAGTCGGCTTGGGGCGCACGCTTGCCTGGACGAGCGACCTGAAGGGGCAATGGGCCAAAGACTGGCTGGGCTGGGCGAACTTTGCGCCTTTCGCGCAGGGTTTGATTGATGCGTTGCTACCGCCGCCCGCTGTTGGTCGGCTCAGCCTCACGACGAGCGCCGAAGGGGCGACGGCCATCCTCAACGCGGTGGTTAGCGGCGAAGACGGACGCCCCGCCACCTCCGCCGTGCTTGAGGGTCGCCTGCTCGATCCGGCGGGCCAGGGGACGAGTCTCCACTTTACGCAGGTGGGCGTGGGCCGGTACCGTGCCGTTGCGCCTGCCGACGTACCCGGCGTCTATTTGGCCCAAATCGTCGCCCTTGATGCGAATGGCCAAGCGCTCGGCACAGCAAGTGGCGGTCTGGTCGTCACCTTTTCGCCTGAATATGGCCCCAACGAGCGTGGGCCAACCCTGCTCAGCGACCTAGCGGCGCTGACGGGCGGGCAAGTTGCGCCACCGCCGACGAGCCTCTTCGCGAGTGCGGGGCAGCCGGTGGGCCGTGTGACCGAGATTGCGCTGCCGCTGTTGTGGCTGGTGCTGGTCTTGTTACCGCTCGACATCGGTCTACGGCGGCTCTTCCTGCACCCACGGACATTTTGGCTGCCCCGTCGCGCCACACCTGAACCGAGCGAGCCGCCGCTCAACCCCGCGATGGCGCAGTTGCAGGCAGCGCGGGCGCGGGCGCACCGCCCGTTGCCACCGACCGTGAATGTGCCGCTGCCGGTACCGCCGAATGCGCCCGTATCCCCGCCCGCCCCCGCCGAGCCCCCGCCCCCGCCCGCCCCTGACGATGCGGTGGCCGCCCTACTCGCCGCACAAGCGCGCCGCAAGCGATAAGCGCGCCCCAGCTTGACAGTTTGGACGAATGCAGCGCGTTTTGTTACGACAAATCTGCAAGCTAAAACATATCGAAAGGCAACACGTTCGATGAGCCCCGTTCGTATGTCACAGATCGAATCTGCGATTCGTGTCGTCCTCGCATTCAATGCCGCCTACAATCGCCATGATGTCACCGGGATGCTCCAGATGATGAGCGACGCTTGTGTCGTCGAAACCACACATCCCGCTCCCGAAGGCACGGTATACACCGGGAAAGATGCCGTTACGCAGTTCTGGCAGGACTTCTTCCGTGCTTCGCCCCAGGCCCACCTCACCATTGAGGAAATCTTTGGCTTGGGTATGCGCTGTATCATGCGCTGGAGCTACGAATGGGTTGATGGGGCAGGTACAAAAGGCCATGTCCGAGGAGTTGATGTTTTCCATGTAAAAAACGGTCTGATCTGCGAACAATTATCCTATAGCAAGGGTTAGCAGCGATCCGAACGCTAACGGTGCCGCTTGGGGTTGTTCGCGGGAACACCTAGCGCGCCTGTGAAGGCGAACGCACACGAAAATCTAAAAATGCACCTCAACGGCCTCCATTGCCACGTTGAACGCATAGGCAATGGCCCGCCTCTGCTGCTGCTGCACGGCTTCACTGGCAGCACCGACGAATGGGCCGCGCTGCTACCGGCACTAGCCCCGTTGCGCGAAGTCGTCGCCGTAGACCTCATCGGCCACGGGCGCTCCGCAGCCCCGCGTGACCCGACGCGCTACAGCTTCGCGCACTGCGTCACTGACTTGGTGGCGCTGCTTGACGCCTTGGGCCTCGCCCGCACCGACGTATTGGGCTACTCGTTGGGCGGGCGGGTGGCCCTGCACTTAGCAGCAG
>CAIRDL010000285.1 GCA_903877345.1 uncultured Oscillochloris sp.
CGCCACGTCGTCCACCCGGGCAAGCACCGACTTGAGCGCCAGCAGCAGGCGGGCGCTTTCGCCACCGGAGGCGATGCGCGCCAACGGCTTGAGCGGTTCACCGGGGTTGGGCGAAATCAGAAACTCGATCTGGTCAATGCCGGTTTTGTCAAAGGCCAAACAACGCCCATCAAGCGGCACGCCGTCGGGAGCCTCCGTATGCTCAATTCGGGTATAAAACTGCAGTTGCGGCATCGCCAAATCCGCCATTGCGCGCTCAATTTGGCGGGCCAATTCGTCGCCAATTTCGCGGCGTTGCTGAGAAAGCGCGGCGACCTGCGTCCCAAGTTCGGCGAGGAGCGCGGCCTCCTGGCGTTCAAGCGTGGTGATCTGGCGGGCGCTGCTCGCCAAATGCTCAATCTCGGCCTCGGCATTCGCGGCGCGGACGAGCAGTTGGGGTAGATTGCTCCCATACTTTCGCTGGAGATCACGCAGCACGGTGAGCCGATCTTCAATCGCATTGATGCGATTGGGTTCAAAATCGAGGCTAAGGCGATAGTTGCGCAGCGTAGCCGCCAAATCCTCAAGTTGGTAGCGCAACTCGCTGGCACTGGCGGCGAGGGCTTCCACAGTAGGATCAATGCGGGCCAACTCGGCGAGATTGGCGGCGACGGCGGCGATCAGTTCGAGCAGCGCACGGTTACTGCTGCGGCGGCTCTCACCGCCACCGTAGAGGTCGGTGTAGGCATCGGTGGCGAGACTGGTGATGCGGGCGGCGTGCTGCACCACTTGGCGCTCACGGGCCAACGCTTCTTCCTCGCCAGGCTTGAGGTCTGCGGCGGCAGTGTCCTCGATCAAGAAGCGCAATTCCTCAATGCGCGCCTGCCGGCGGGCCTCATTCCGTCGCAACTCGGCCAACGCCTCACGGACTTGGCGCAACTGGGCGACCAAACTGCTGACCCCTTCGCGCAGGGGCAAAAGTTCGCCAAAGCGGTCGAGCATCGCCAGGTGGGTACGGACATTAAAGAGCGCCAGCCCCTCATGTTGGCCGTGCAGGTCGAGCAAGAGGCTGCCGATTTCGCGCAGCACGCCAGTGTTGACAGCGCGCCCATTGACGCGGGCGACACTGCGGCCCGATTCGGCGCTGAGTTCGCGGGTGAGAATGAGTTGGCTATCGTCCTCGTCGCGCAGCGCGTAGGCTTGCAACAGGGGAATGACGTGGGGGCAATCATCGAGGCTGAAGACGCCCTCAACGCGGGCGCGGAGGCTACCGGCGCGTACCAAACTGAGGTCAAACTTCGCGCCGCGCAACGTTCCCAGGGCATCAAGAATAATTGACTTACCGGCCCCGGTTTCCCCGGTAAGGACATTCAAGCCCTCGCCGAGACGCAGGTGCAGACGGTCAATAATGGCAAAGTCGCTGATCTGAAGCTCAAGCAGCATAAGGTCGCGACATGGAAACAAGAGAGCGAACGCATGCACCACGGGCGGGCGCAATTGTACCATAAGGTTCAGGTTTCAGGGGCTAGGTTTCAGGTTTCAGCTTTGCCGCAACAGGACGGGGTGTAGTTCTATCCTGGTCATGCCAATGATCCGTGCTGCGTGATCCGTGACCGGGCCGCACGCGCACGCCGCGCCCGTGTAGCAACGCAAAGCGGCAATGATCCGTGCTGCGTGATCCGTGACCGGGCCGCACCCTGACCGATTACGGATCACGCAACACGGATCAGACGGGACGTTTTGAATCTTCCGCTTGCCTTAGAC
>CAIRDL010000286.1 GCA_903877345.1 uncultured Oscillochloris sp.
GTATGGCCCTTCGCTACTAGCCCGTAACGTAACCCCGCCACGCTCGGTGTAGCGCCGCGCATTATCAAGCAACTGGGCAATGGCCCGCTTGAGTTGTTCCCGATCTGCTTGCACTGGAGGTAACGTTGCCGGAAGCTCAATAGTTACGGTCAGGTTTTTCGCGGTGAAATTTTGCCGCAGGGGCGCCAGCGCCGCATTGACCACCGGCGCTAGGTCTAACGGCTCGCATTCGGTCTCGAGCTGGCCCGACTCAATGTCGGCAATCATGATGGCGTTATTGACCATATCGGTCATATCTACTGCCCGTAACCGCACTTGGGTCAGCAATTCGGTCTGGTCAGCCGAAGGTTTCTCGCCGCCGCTCCCGCGTAACAGCAACTCGGTATAGCCGCGAATAACCGTCAGCGGCGAGCGCAGTTCATGCGAAATCGTCGCAATAAAATCGGTCTTCGCCTTATCCATTGCTACCGTTTCTGTAACATCGTGTAGCACCAGCACCTCACCGCTGGGTTTGCCGTCCTCGCCGATCACCGGGGCTTGGGTCAAGGTAAGAAAGCGCGGGCCAAGCCGAAACTGCGTTCCCGCCTGTCCGAACAACTCCTGGCTCTGACTCACCGCCTCAAGGGGCAAATCGGTAAAGTAGGGGCGGGTCGTCTGCCAGTCGGGCAAATCCAGCATCTGCTCGGCAGCGTTATTCAGCAGCACAATGCGCCCTTTGTCATTACAAACCATCACGCCATCGCCAATCGAGGCCAGAATCGCCCGCCGCTCTTTGGCGTCACGCTGCACTTGGCCGTAAAGCACCGCGTTGGCGAGCACTGCCACGGCCATGTTGGCAATTACCGCGAGGCTCTGCGTATTGGCCTCGTTAAACGCATCGGAATTTTGATGCAAAAAGAGCAATGCCCCGGCAAGTTGGTGCTGGCGGAAGACCGGCGCGTTGTAAACGGTACCCAGGCTTGGATCAAGGCCCGCAGCCTCCAGCACCGCCTCGCTGGTCACGCGAAGCAATTGGATCGCCTGCGGGTCACGGGTCGCCAATTCGGCGAGCAGTGGCGTGCTGGCGCTCAGCACGATCTCGGCAGCGGGCACCAGCGCTGAAGCGGCGGGGCGCCCATAGTAGCGGAAGCCCTCCGGCTCTTCGAGCAGCGCGACCGCCTCGGTGTCCGTCACAAACGAACTAGCAGCCTCCGACACCACCGCAAGCACCTGCGCGACCTCAATGGTGCGGTTCAGTTCCCGGCTCACCGTGTAGAGCCGCATCAGGTGTTCGGTCATTTGGTTGAAGGCCAGCGAGAGTTTGCCCAACTCATTGTGCGTTGTAACCGTACTGCGCCGCCGGAGATCCCCAGAAGTCACGGCCTCAGCGGTTTCAACCAAATTACTGAGCGGGCGCGTAATGCGGCGGGCCACCTGCCAGCCAATCAGCACGGCACTTAGCGCCAAGGCAGCGGTGATACCAATCACCACCGAACGGCTGTCCGACCAAGCACTAATCACAAAGTCGGTCGAAAGACCAACGGCAAAGTAGCCCGACTGCACCCCGCGAATCAGGAGCGGGGCGTAGACGAATTGGTACTGGTACTCGCTGATCAGGCGGACATCAACCACCGAGCAGGCGGGCAAGCGGGTGCGGGCAACCGGGCTAACGAGACGACCCGGAAGGTTGCCAATGTCAACACAGGGGTCAGGCGAATTCCCTGCCTGTTGGTCGCTGGCCTCAGCATTCAGCTTCACCACCTCCGCGATCAGCGTCTGCGCCATCACAAGATCTTCCAACGTAACGTCAGTGGCCGTCGTGGCATAGGCGGTTCCGTCCACATCGTAGATCATGCTGACGGAGGCTTGGCTGCGAGTCTGGAGATCTTTGAGGAGCACATCGAGGTGTTGGGCTACAAGCACGCCACCGACCAGTCGATCAGTGTCGGTCGCTGGATCACGCCAATAGACCGGCGCAACGGAAAAGAAATACAGATTGTCTTGGTTGTTCGCCAACTTAAAATTGATCAGGCCACTGTATTTATCGCCCACCGTGTTGTCGCTGCCCGGCACCAGGCTGCTTCCACCGCCTAGCACCTTGTCAATCTGGTACGAACCCTTGATGTTGGTGCTGGGATTGCGAATGGGTTCAAGGGAGTTCACAGGGTTACGCTCCCAATCGCTAAACGCCTGCCCGTTGGGGTCAAAAACAATCAGCCGGTCAGCCTTGACATTCTCGCGGCTCTGGCCGTCCAGCCAGAGGCTAAGCAGGGCTTCTTCAAGACCGACGGTGTCGCGGTTCGCCATCGCCGCATCAACGGCAGGCGCACCCGTCTTCGGGTTGGGGGCGGTGTGCGTGACCGTGTTCAAATAGTTGAGATTGCCGATCTCCCGTTGGGCAAACGACTCGGCAAAGTTGCGGGCGATCTGCCCAAGTTGGTTGTTGAAGCGCTCTTGCCAGCTATCGGCCACCAACGTGACCGCGACAAACGAGCCGATGAGCATCACCAAAATCATCAGGCCCAAATAAGGCCCAATGACGGTGTACTGAATCTTCGAGCGATATTCTTTGACGACCTGGCGCATCATGCATCCCGTTGGCAGCGGGTGCCAGGCGCGAGGCCCGCCGCTTGTACCGCCGGGTTGGGTTCCGCCCGCTGATCACCCTCAGCGCACAGAACCGGCAACCGACGACGAAAGGGTGTTCCTCGTCACGCCGACCACCAACGCCGTGAACGTCACAGCCATCAGCCACGGTGCCTAAAACGGCATGTGACGGCTCGTTGGTACGCGATGTAGTTGCGCGAAGTAGTTCAAGTGATTATAGATCAGTGCGCTTGCTTCCACCAAGCAGCGCTATGACGAATTTGTCAGACATCCACGGAGGTCAACCTTGTTTAGCTCGCCGCGCCGCCCAACGGCTCCGGCGCACCGGCGTAGCGTTGCGCTTGGCTTAACGGTAGGGCAAAGGCAAACGTGCTGCCCGCGCCCGCAACACTCTGCAGCCAGATGCGCCCGCCGTGGGCCTCGACTGTCAGCTTACAAAACGTTAAGCCGAGGCCGGTACCCCGCACTTTATGCCCGTTCCGTACTTGACCGAACTTCTCAAAAATGCGCTCGTGATACTGCGCCGGAATGCCCGGCCCGTGGTCGCGCACCCAATAGACCAGCCAAGCACCCGCCGCAAGAGTAGGCAAACGCAACGACCCATCGGCAAGCGTATGGGCACCGTGGGCGGCAAGATCGGCGAAACCGGCCCCCAACAGCACCTCGCCCCCGGAAGGCGAGAACTTAATCGCGTTGTCGAGCAGATTCTGGAGCACCCGCACCAACTTCTCACGATCCGCCTCGATCACCGGCAAGTCCACCGGCAGGGCTTGCCGCAACACCACCCGCTGGCCCTGCGCCGAGGCCCGCAGCCGGTCAAGGGCTTGCTCCACCACGGCATACGGCGTGACCGGCGCGCAGTCCAGGCTCATATGCCCCTGTTCCATCTTTGAAATATCGAGCATCGTATTGACCATCTCAAGCATGGTTTGGCTGCCTTGGTGGGCAATGCTCAATAACTCTTGCTGCTGCTCGGAGGTTGGCCCGCCAAGGCCGCGCTTGACCATCATGATGCCGTTCATAATCGCCGTGAGCGGGGCGCGCAGGTCGTGTACCAGCATCCCCGTGTAATCCTCGCGCAATTGGGCCAGTTCACGCTCTTTAGAAATATCTTGAAACAGCGCCAGGCGGCCTATCTGCGCGCCACTCGTTTCACGCACCGGCAGGGTGTAGTGGCGAATAAAGCGGCGCTGGGGGGAAACAAACTCCATCTCGACCACCTCATCCGGGTCGTCGGCGCTGAGCCACGAGGGGCTGTTGAGACTACTGGCGCGGTTCCGCAACTCGGCCAGCACCAGCGCCAACGGACGCCCCAACAGGCTTTCGCGGCGCACTTGGAGCAACTCAGCCGCCTCGGAGTTGGCCGTAACAATGGCGTCACGCAGATCTGCCATCAGGATGCCGTCGTTCGTCGAGTTCAGAATGGCCTCAAAACGATCCCGCACCGTCGTGACCGTCTGGAAGAGCCGGGCGTTCTCAATCGCGACCCCCACCGTCGCCGCCATCCGCATCAGCCGACTCGCTTCCTCCTCAGTGAACACGCCCTCGCGTTTATTGAGCAATTCGATGACGCCAATCGTGCGGCCCTTCACCACAATCGGCACACACAAAATGGTCTGCACATCATAGCCAAGCGAGTCGCTCACTTCGCGGAAGAAGCGCGGATCTTGCTGCACATCGTTGACAATCGCGTAATGTTGCGAATTCGCCACATTCCACACAATACCTTGCCCCTTCGGCACGCGCACACCAAAGAGTTTCTCCTGGTCGGCCTCCAGGATCATCACAAAGACCAGTTCCTCGGTCTCTTCATCCAGCATCAGTAGCGAGCCAGCGCCAACGCGGAAGTACTTGTTGATTTTTTCCATCACCAAGTGGTAAATTTCGCGGGTGTTGAGTGACGAGGTGACGGCGGCGGCAATATCGTTGAGCGTTGCGAGTTCGGCGGTGCGGCGCTGGGCCTTTTCGGTGATACGAAACGAGGTAATCGCAGCGGCGATTTGACCAGCGAGCAAGCGCGCTTGGGCGATCTCATTTTCGCCAAAATGGTGGGGCGTCCCGATGCTGGCAACGAGCAGCACGCCGATACAGCTATCGAGGGCCACCAAGGGCAGCAGCAAGATTGACTTGATCTGCTCGGCAGCCAACAGCGTGAGGAGTTGCCGCGAGGTCGAGCCAGACTCCTGCCCGTCGAGTTCCTGATTAATATCACGAATCTGCACATGCTGGCGCTCCGCCACCACCTGTTGGAGGCTACTCGTCTCGGCCAGCTTGAATGGCGGCGGCAGATGGAGGCGCGGCGGCGAGGTGCTGACCAGACGGGCGGTGGTACCCGCATCATCCAGCAGCACAACCCCGCTCGTCGTGAGATTCAGCAGGTGGGCAAACTCGTTCAGGCCCAGCATGAGCAGTTCATCGAGCGTGGCGGCAGTCTCGATGGCGGCAGCAATCCGCAACAGAGCGGCGGTACGCAGATCGCCAGGGTTTGGTTCCACGTTCCGCCTTCGGGTCATAGAATGGATTGCCTTTAACCAAGGGTTCAGGGGCCAAACTGCGGATTGCAGGCCGTGGGGAAGGTTCCTGATCTTGGTTGCATAAACGACCGTGGTTCAGAACTTCGCACCGCAACGCCTGATTACACCGCGATCAGTATGCTGAGCGGCCCATTATAGCGCCCGCCCGACAGGGCGGCAAATGTGGCCTCAGCCAAGGGGATGGGGGATGAGGGTTGGGTTGAGCGCAGCTTTGCGTGCTGTGTGATGCGTGATCCGTGACCGGGCCGCACGCTGACTGATCACGCATTCCGGATCACGGATCAACTGAACAATGTCCGTATGCAGCAACCCTACAATCCAAATACAGTCGCTCATGCTGCTCAGCAATGCCTTCCCAACTGAAGCGAGCCACAAGCGCACGCCCAACAGCGGCAAGCTCCGCCGCTTCGGTCGGCCTAGCCGCGAGGCGGGCGAGGGCGGCAGCGAGGGCGGGCGCGTCGTCAGGTGGCACGAGCAGCGCCGCACCAGTCGCAAGCGCCGCTGTCGTCGCCGCATCAGCGGGCGTCGTCGTGACGACCGGGCAGCCGTGCGCCAAGGCGGCGAGCAAACTGCCCCGGCGGAAGGAAGCCCCATCGCAGAACGGCAACGCCGCGCAGTCAGCCGCCAACAGATGCGCCGAAACCACCGGGTCAGGCACATGCCCCGTGGCGATCACCCGCTCGCTCAGGCCAAGCGTGGCACAGCGGGCGCGCACCACCTCAGCATAGGCGCGATCTTGCGGAGCCGTCGCCGACCCGCCAATCAGCACCAACCGCCACGGCAGCACAAGGCGGGCCAGTGCTTCAAGCAGCACCAGCACCCCTTTGCTGGGCGAGAGCAGCCCGAAGTAGGCTACCAACAGTTCGTTGGGCGCGACCCCCAACTGCGCCCGCCAGCCGGAGCGGTCGTAGGCGGGCGGCGGCGCAACGGCGATGTTCGTGCCAATCGGAATGACGACCGCCCTGCCAAGGCGCGCCGCATCGGCCTGATTGGTCGCCACCACCGCGTCTGCATCGTGTGCCAGCCGCATATTCGCCCAGGCACGCAGCGGGCCAGCTTTGGGGAAAAGATAAGGTACCAGCAGATCGTGAAAGGTGACGGCGACCCGTGGCCGCCCCGCAAGGCCGCGTAGCCGCCAGGGCAGCGCGTTGATGCCGGGGCGCATCGCGTAGGCTCCCGTCTGGTACTGAATGTGAAGCCAAGCAGGGCGCAGCGTGGCAAGCGCCTCAATCACGGCGGGCCAGACGCGGTACGACCAGTCGAGACGCACGTCGGGCTGACTTAGGGGCAAACCTCGCTCATCCTGCTGGTAAAGCGTCAAGACGCCATCCTGCATGGTCAGCACGGCGACCGTATGGCGGCGGGCGCGTAGGGCGGCGGCGAGGCGACGGGTATAGTCACCAACGCCGCCGCGCTGCGGAGGATATTCCCCGGTGAGCAAGACCACACGCATCGGCAAATGCTCCCCTTACAACCTCCGACTCCCCATCCCCCATCCCCCATCCCCCATCTCCCATCCCCCATCCCCCATCTCCCATCCCTACGCCTGCCGCCCAATCAGGCTCTCGGCGAGGGCGCGAAGCTGGGCACGAGCGGTTTCCGCCGCCGGTTGCCCCAGCGTGTCTACCCGGTCAATCGCGGCGAAGGCAGCGGCGTGGTGCTTCGCCGCCACCTCAGCGCAATAGGCGCGGGCACCCGCAGCGTCGAGCACCGCAAGAGCAGCAGCCACAGCGGCGGCGTCCATTGTGCCTTCGCGGTAGAGCCGCGCCAATTCAGCGCGCCGGGGACTAACCGCCAGCGCATGAACGACCGGCAGGCTCACTTTGCGCCGGTAGAGATCGGCGGCCTGCGGCTTGCCAGTCACTTCGGGCGTGCCCCAAATGCCCAAGATGTCGTCCTCAATCTGGAAGGCGAGGCCAACACTCAGGCCAAACTCGGCCAAGGCGGCGACATTGGCAGCCGTAGCCCCAGCGACCAGCGCGCCAAGCTCACACGAACCAGCGATGAGGATGGCCGTTTTGCGCCCAATCATCGCCAAATAATCAGCGGGTGTAATGCCCAGATCGCCCTCAAA